>NZ_JBSRRO010000048.1:0-20402 GCF_055140965.1 Malaciobacter sp. | reverse complement strand
AAATTAAACAAAATTTTTAAGTATTAAGTAGATATAATCTGTAAAAAATTATAAGGAGTCTACGATGGGTATGCCAGGTGGAGTAGAATGGATTTTAATTGCTTTAGTAGTGTTATTACTATTTGGAGGTAAAAAAATACCAGAACTAGCTAAAGGTTTAGGTAGTGGTATTAAAAACTTTAAAAAAGCAGTAAAAGATGATGAAAACGAAGAAGTTGCAAGCACTGATAAAGTTGATGAATTAGATAAAAAAAGTGAAGCTAAAAAAGAAGAGAAAAAAGAAGAATCTAAAACTGTATAAAAAAGAGATGATAGATTGCAAAAAATAGTTAAAAATTATATTGAAGAAGTATTAGAAAAAGATGTTGTACTTGAAAAACCAAAAGATATAACATTAGGACATTTTGCAACACCAGTTGCTTTTTCTTTAGCAAAAGAGTTGAAGAAATCTCCTATGATAATTGCAAATGAATTGGCTTCAAAGTTTGAAGAGAGTGAAATGTTTGAAAAAGTTGAAGCTGTGAAAGGTTTTATAAATTTTAAGCTTTCATCACTTTTTTTACAAAAACTTTGTGAAGAGTCATTATCTTTAGGTGAAAATTATGCAAAACAAGAGAATGCAAATGAGAAAATTCTTTTAGAGTATGTAAGTGCAAATCCTACAGGTCCTTTACATATTGGACATGCAAGAGGAGCAATTGCAGGTGATACACTAGCTAGAATTGGAAGACACTTAGGTTATGATATTACAACAGAGTATTATGTAAATGATGCTGGTGCTCAAATGGATCTATTAGGTCTATCTTTAGCCCTAGCGGGAAAAGAGTCAATCTTAAAACAAGAAGTTGAGTATCCAGAAAAATATTATAGGGGCGATTATCTTTTTGATATTGCACAAGATGTTGAAAAAGAGTTTGGAACAGATATTTTTAATGATGAATCAAGATATTCAGAACTTGCAGATTTTGCAAAAAATAAGGTTTTGGAAATTATTAAAAAAGACATGGCTGATATAGGAATTGAGTTTGATAACTATGTTAGTGAGAAATCTTTGTATTCGTCTTGGGAAAAAACAAAAGAGGTTTTAGAAAAAAATGGCTCTTTATATGAAAAAGATGAAAAGATTTGGATTAAATCAACACAGTTTGGAGATGATGTAGATAGAGTTGTTGTAAGAGATAATAAAATACCTACTTATCTTGCTGGAGATATTATCTATCATAAAAATAAATATGATAGAGCATATGATAGATATATAAATATTTGGGGTGCAGATCACCATGGATATATTACAAGAGTTAAGGCTGCAATTGAGTTTTTAGGAAATGATTCTTCAAAACTTGAAGTGCTTTTATCTCAAATGGTTCAGTTGCTTAAAGGTGGAGAACCATATAAAATGAGTAAAAGAGCAGGAAATGTAATTTTGATGAGTGATATATCACAAGAGATTGGTTCTGATGCTTTAAGATTTGTATTTTTAACTAAAAAAAGTGATACTCACTTAGAGTTTGATTTAGATATCTTAAAAAATCAAGATAGTTCAAATCCCGTTTTTTATATTAATTATGCATATGCTAGAATAAATCAAGTTTTTAAAAAAGCAAATTTAACTTTTGATGATGTAGTAGGTGAAAGTTTTGATGGATTAAACCAAGATGCTATAAATTTAGTATATGAATCACTTCTTTTACCATCAATTTTACAAGAAGCATTTCTTAAAAGAGATATGCAAAAAGTAACAGATTATTTAAACTCTATTGCTTCATCTGTACATAAGTTTTATAATGATTATAAAATTATTGATTCAGAAGAACAAAATAAATATCTAAAGGTATTAAGTTTAGTAGCACTTACAATAAAAGTTACTTTAAATCTTTTAGGAATAAAGGCGAAGGAGATTATGTAATGAAATGGTTTATTTTAATTTTCATAGTTATCGTGGGATATGCAATACTTACAGGTAATATGGGTGGTGCCAAGCATGCTGCTGGAAATTATAATAGACTTCTTACAGGACAAGAGTAGCAAAGAGTATTTACTCTTTGCTTTGTTTTAACTCTTCTAAGAACTCTTCTAAATTATATTTTTCTCTATGAGATTCACTCATAAGATGAATAAATGCATCACCTAAATCAATAATAGTCCAATCATCATCTTCATCAACTCTTAGAAACTCTTCACCATCAGGTTTTAATTCTGTTTTTAAGTAATTTAATAAAGAAAAAGCATGCTTTGAGTTTAATGTAGTTGCAATAACTACATAATCAACTATGTAATCTTTTTGTGATAAATCTAAAACTTCAATGTTTTCTGCTTTCTTTTCATCAAGAATATCTCTTATTTTTTCAATCGTTTTGTTCAATTTAATTGCCTTTTTTGTTGGTTTTAAATAATGTTTTTACATCATTTTGTATTTTTTTTGGGATAAATTTTAAGTCGATATTGTTTCTTAAATTAGTGGAACTAATATCAATATCTATGTTTAAAGTTTTTATACTATCTAAATTTTCATTTAAAAAGCCAATTCTTTTTGCAAGAACGAATTCTACGTCTTTTTTTAATAGATCTATTTTATACCATTTTTCTAAACTTTTAAAATTATCACTTCCAATAATCAAATATATTTTTGATAAATCATGATATTTTTTTAAGTATGAAATTGTTTCATACGAAGGAACTTTTCTATTTTGTTTAATTTCAAAATCACAAATTTCTATTTTCTCTTCATTTTTAAAAAGTTTTTTTAATAGCATAAATCTACTTTTTGGTTCTAAATGAAAATCAGCCTTAAAAGGATTTAAATATGTTGGCACAATAAAAAGTTTATCAATATCAAGCTTTTCTAATGCTTCAAAAACAATTTTTTCATGTGCAATATGAGGTGGATCAAAGCTACCTCCAAATACTGCTATACGCACTCTTTTTATCCTTTTCGTATATAATTAAATAATATTATAGCAATTTTTGGATAAAATATCTAAAATTTACAAATAAATATAAAGGTATAGTATGGCTGTAAAAGTTGCAATAAATGGTTTTGGTAGAATTGGAAGATGTGTTGCAAGAATTATTGCTAATAGAGATGATGTTGAACTAGTAGCAATAAACGATACTGCAACACCTGAAATGTTAGAATATATTACAAAATATGATACTGTTCATGGAACATTTGACGGTGAAGTAAAAGTAGAAAATGATTATTTAATAATGGGAAATGTTAAGGCAAAATTGTACTCAACAAGAGATGCAAGTGAATTGACATTTACAAAAGAGTGTGGTGCAGAAGTTATTTTAGAGTGTACAGGTGCTTATCTTACTCAAGAAAAATGCCAAATACATTTAGATAATGGAGCTAAAAAAGTTGTAATGTCTGCTCCTGCAAAAGATGATACTCCAACTTTTGTAATGGGTGTAAATGAAGATAAATACAAAGGTGAAGCAATTGTTTCAAATGCATCTTGTACAACAAATTGTTTAGGTCCTGTTGCAAAAGTACTTGATGATGCATTTGGTATTGAAAAAGGATTAATGACAACAATTCATTCATATACAAATGACCAAAATATTCTTGATGTTAAACATAAAAAAGATAAAAGAAGATCAAGAGCAGGGGCTCTTAATATGATTCCAACTACAACAGGTGCTGCAAAAGCTATGAAACTTGTTATGCCACAACTTGATGGGAAACTACATGGTCAAAGTGTTAGAGTTCCAACTCCAAATGTTTCAATGGTTGATGTAAACTTAGTAGTTAGTAAAAAAACTACAAAAGAAGAAGTAAATGCACTATTTGAATCAAAAGCAAAAGAGCTTGCAGGAATTATTGCAGTTGATAATGAGATGATGGTTTCAAGTGATTTAGTTGGAAATACTAACTCTACAATAATTGCAAGTGATTTAACACAAGTAATTGGTGAAGATATGATTAAAGTTATGACTTGGTATGACAACGAGTGGGGTTACTCTTCAAGACTTATTGATATGGCTATTTTTGTAGCTAATAAATAAGGAACTCAATGAATTTACAAGAGATTAAAAATATAGATATTTCAGGAAAGAAAGTATTTATTAGATGTGATTTTAATGTACCAACTGATGAATATAATAATATTACAGATGATAGAAGAATTAGAAGTGCTTTAAATACAATAAGATATTGTATTGATAATGATTGTTCTGTTATTTTAGCTTCACATTTTGGTAGACCTAAAAATGGTTTTGAGGAAAAATACTCTTTAAAACCAATAGCAAAAAGATTGCATACCTTATTAAAACAAGATATTAAAATGGCACAAGATGTAATTGGTCAAGAGACTTTAAAAATGGCTAATGAACTAAAAAGTGGTGAAATTTTATTACTTGAAAATATGAGATTTGAAGCTGGTGAAACAAAAAATGATGAACATTTAAGTAAAACATTAGCCTCAATGGCAGATATTTATATAAATGATGCTTTTGGAGTTTCTCATAGAGCTCATGCTTCTGTTGAGGGTATATCAAAATATTTTGATATAAATCATAAAGCAGCAGGTTTTTTACTTGCAAAAGAGATTAGATTTTTTTATCATATAGTAAATGAACCTAAACGACCTTTTGTTTCAATAGTTGGTGGTTCTAAAGTTTCAGGAAAATTAGAAGCACTTTATAATCTTGTTCCTAAAGTTGATAAGATTATTATTGGTGGAGGAATGGCATTTACATTTTTAAAAGCCTTAGGTTATGAAGTTGGAAACTCTTTGGTTGAAGATGATTTAATTTTAGAAGCTACTAAAATAATGGAACAAGCAAAAGAGTTGGGAGTTAAATTCTATCTTCCTGTGGATGTAGTTGTGGCTGAGTCTTTTGATGAAGAGTCTTTTGCAAAAGCAACAACAGTTCAAGAAATACCTAAAAACTGGATGGGTCTTGATATAGGACCAGCAACTGCATTACTTTTTTCACAAGCACTTGAAGATGCGCATACAATTTTATGGAATGGACCAATGGGTGTTTATGAAATGGATAAATTTGCAAAGGGAAGTGCGAAAATTTCTCATGCAGTAGCAAGTTCATATGCAACAACTGTAGTTGGTGGTGGAGATACTGCTGATTTAGTTAGAGTTACAGGTGATGAAGATGATATGACATTTATAAGTACAGGTGGTGGAGCATCTTTGGAGTTAATTGAAGGAAAAATTCTTCCAGGTGTAAAAGCACTGGTAATTGAAGGTTAAAAATGGTAATTATTGCATCAAATTTTAAAACTAACCATACAAGGCAATCAACAAAAGAGTTTATATCTTTTGTAAATGATTATTTGACAAAAAATAGTATCAAAAATGAAATAATTGTTTTCCCAACAGCTACAAGTCTTGATACTTTTAATACAGTACCAAACCTAATGCTTGGAACACAAAATGCATATGCAACAATAAAAGGTTCTTTTACAGGTGAAATTGGAACATCTCAATTAGATGAGTTTGGTATTAAGACAATTTTAATTGGACATAGTGAAAGAAGACATATTTTAGGTGAAACACAAGAGCAAATAGCTCAAAAATTTAATTTTTATAAAGAGCTTGGGTATAAAATTATATATTGTATAGGAGAGCCTTTAGAAGTAAAAGAGCAAGGCTTAGAAAAGACTTTAGAGTATATATATGAACAATTTGTAGGAATTGATACAAATTATGAGAATCTAATTTTAGCATATGAACCAGTTTGGGCTATAGGAACAGGAGTTACTGCTACAAGTGATGATATTGTTAATGTACACAATGCTATTAAAGAGAAAATTTCTAAACCTTTACTTTATGGTGGAAGCGTAAAAGTAGATAATGTAAAAGAGATTTGCTCTTTAAATAATGTTGATGGTGCATTAATTGGAACTGCTTCTTGGAATAAAGAAGATTTTATTGAAATTATAGAAAAAACAAAGGATATTTAGATGATTATGAAGGGTAAAAAAGGTGTTATTTTAGGGGTTGCAAATAATAAATCAATTGCATATGGTATTGCAAAAGCTTGTGCTGAACAAGGTGCGCAAATTGCTTTTACATATTTAAATGATTCACTAAAAAAAAGAGTTGAACCAATTGCTGCTGAGTTTGGAAGTTCTGATTATGTGTATCCTTGTGATGTTAGTAAACCAGAAGAGATTAAAGCTTTAAAAGAGTCACTTGAAAAAGATATGGGAAAAATTGATTTTATTGTTCACTCAATTGCATTTGCACCAAAAGAGGGACTTTCAGGAAGATTTTATGATATTTCTAAAGAGGCGTTTGATATTGCTATGGATATATCTGTTTATTCATTAATTGAAGTAGTAAGAGAGTTAAAACCACTTTTAAGTGAAAACTCTTCAGTACTTACATTAACTTATTATGGTGGAGCTAAGTATATTCCAAACTATAATTTAATGGGTATTGCAAAAGCAGCTTTAGAAATGACTACAAAATATTTAGCTGAAGATTTAGGTAAAGATGGAACAAGAGTAAATGCAATTAGTGCAGGTCCTATTAAAACTTTAGCAGCTGCTGGAATTGGAGATTTTAGATTTATGCTTAAATGGAATGAGGCACACTCACCATTAAAGAAAAATGTAACAACTAGTGAAGTTGGAAACTCTGGAATGTATCTACTTTCTGATTTAAGTAGTGCAGTAACAGGAGAGATTCATTATGTTGATTGTGGATATAATCTAATGGGAATGCCAGCTGTTAACTTTGATGAAAATGGTAGACCTTCAATTGCTTGGAACGGTACTGATAAATAGTATTTTTTAAAATATTAGCTTAGATTTTTACTAAAAGTAAATTTCTAAGCTAAGCTTTTCATTGCTTTTTATTTAAAAAAAGAAGTTTTTATTTAGAATTTATCGAAGTTTTAAATTGAAATTTTATGAATTATAGGGAAAAGAATGAGTATTAATTTTAAAGAGTTAGCTAAAAAATATCAAACACCATATTATGTTTATGATTTTGATCACATAGCAAAACAGTATAATGAACTTAAAAGTGCATTTAAAGCAAGAAAGTCACTAGTTGCATATGCAGTAAAAGCAAATTCAAACTTAAGTGTTATTAAGCATTTAGCAAGTTTAGGTGCAGGTGCTGATTGTGTATCAATAGGAGAAGTAAAAAGAGCCTTAAAAGTAGGAATACCTGCTTATAAAATAATTTTTTCTGGAGTAGGAAAGATTGATAGTGAAATTAAAGAGGCTTTAACTTTAGGTATTTTGATGATAAATGTTGAAAGTGATGCGGAGCTTAATAGGGTTGAGCAAATAGCAAAAGAGCTTGATGTTGTTGCAAGAATATCTGTAAGAGTAAATCCAAATATTGACCCACAAACACATCCATACATATCAACTGGATTACATGAGAATAAATTTGGGGTAGATATAGACACAGCAAAAAGAATGTATATTCAATGTAAAAATTCAGAATATCTAGAACCAAGAGGTATTCATTTACATATAGGTTCACAATTAACACAATTAGAGCCAATTAAAGAGTCTGTAAAAATTGTTTCAGATTTAGTTAAAAATCTTGCTGCTATTAAAATTGAATTATCTTTTTTTGATGTTGGCGGTGGTTTAGGTATTATTTATGATGATGAGAAACTTATAGATACAAATGAGTATGCACAATCAATATTAGAGTGTTTATTTGGTTTAGATATTACAGTAGTTTGTGAACCAGGAAGATTCTTAGTTGGAAATTCAGGTGTTTTTGTTACTAAAGTTTTATATGAAAAAGTAAATGGTAATAAAAGATTTGTAATAGTTGATGGAGCTATGAATGATTTGTTAAGACCAAGTTTGTATAATGCTTACCATAAAGTTGAAGTTTTAAATGATAATCAAGAGTTTAGCGATTGCAATTTAGTAGGTCCTGTTTGTGAAAGTGGTGATTTTTTTGCAAAAGATATAGAACTTCCAAAAACACAACATGATGACTTAGTTGCTATTTATAGTGCAGGAGCTTATTGCTTTACAATGGCAAGTAATTATAATACAAGAGCTAAAGTTGCTGAAATAGCCTATGAAGATGGAAAAGATAGATTAATTAGAAAAAGAGAGACTTTTGAAGATATAATCGCACTTGAAGAGGAATATATAAAATAAAATGTTTTTCATAGATGTTCAAGGTACTTTAATTGATGATATAAATAAAAAACCAATTGCAGGTTCAATAGAGTTTATAAATTATCTAAATGAGAATAATATACCTTATGTTGTAATTACAAACAACACAAAAAAATTAAGTAAAGAGTTTTTGCAGTTTTTAAAAGATTTAGGATTTAATATAAAAGAAAAAAATTATATTGATCCTTTTGTTATTTTAAAAGATGTTGCAAAAAAGAGAAAAGTTGCAGCTTTTGGACAAGATAGTTTTCCAAAGGTTCTAACACAAATGGAATATGAACTTGAATATGATAATCCAGAAACATTAATTGTATCAATAAAAAAAGAGTATACAAATGAAGATTACTCTAAAATGATTGAGTGTGCTTTAAAAACTGATGATTTAATTGGAATGCATGAAACATCTATTTATTCAAAAGATGGATCAAGATATCCAGGTGTTGGTGCAATTATGAGTATGATTAAATTTGCTGTAAATAAAGATTATAAAGTTGTTGGAAAACCAAGTTTTAATTTTTATAATGAAGCTAGAAAACTACTCAATTGTGATAACTTTGATAAAATTACTATAATAAGTGATGATATGATGGGTGATTTGCTTGGAGCTAAAAAGCTTGGAATGAAAGCAGTATTAGTTTTAAGTGGTAAGATTAAAGATGCAAATGAAGTTTTACCTACACTAAAACAAGAAGAAAAACCTGATAATATTTGTAAAGACATGAGTGAAGTTTTAGCACTTTTAAAAGGGAGAAATTTATGAGTGAGAAGGGATTAGAAGAGTTAAGAAATAAGCTTGATAGTATTGATAATGAACTACTAGATTTAATTAATAAAAGAATGGATATAGTTCATCAAGTTGGAGTTTTAAAAGCTAATAGTGGGGGTTCTATTTATAGACCTGAAAGAGAAAGAGCTATTATTGATAGACTTGATAAGATTAATACAGGAAAACTAAATAGAAGAGCAATAGAAGCACTTTTTTTAGAAGTATTTGCAATCTCAAGAAATTTTGAATTACCTGAAAATGTAGCTTTTTTAGGACCTGCTGGAAGTTTTACACATCAAGCTGCTGAGACTAGATTTGGTGCTATGAGTTCATATTTACCAATTGCTTCAATAAAAGGTGTATTTAGAGAAGTTTATACAAAAAAAGCAAAGTTTGGTGTTATTCCAATAGAAAATTCATCAAATGGAATTGTAAGTGATACTATAAACTGTTTAACAAAATATGATTTAAAAATTATTGCTGAGGTTATATTAGATATTCATCATACTTTAGCCACAACATGTGATAAAGTTAAAGATATTAAAAAGATTTATTCAAAAGATATTGCCTTTGAACAGTGTAGAAAATTTTTAGAAAATGTTGGTCTTGATGAGGTTGAGCTTATTCCTGTTGAATCAACAACAAAAGCAGTACAATATGCATTAAAAGAAAAAGGAAGTGCTGCTATTTGTTCTCATGTTGGCGCAAAGATGTATAATCTTCCAATACTATTTGAGAATATTGAAGATAAAGATAATAATAGAACAAGATTTTTTATTGTTAGTGATTTTGAAAATGCAAGAAGTGGAAAAGATAAAACATCAGTTTTAGTGAAACTTCCAAATAAAAGTGGTGCATTAGTTGAGTTTTTAACTGATTTTAATGAGGCTAAAATAAATCTTACTAAAATAAAATCACATATAGTAGAGGGTGATTCAATCTTTTTTATTGATTTTGATGGTCATAAAGATGATGAACATATACAAAAAATATTTACAAAACATAAAGATAGTATAAAATTTTTAGGATCTTATGTAAAAGAAGCAGATGATATCTAATAAAAAAATTTAGTTTTTTTTAAAACTAAAGTGTTAAAATCGAAGTTTATAATTAGGAAGAAAAATGCAATTTAATAAAGTTTTAGATGATGTAAAAATATATGAAGCTGGTAAACCAATTGAGCTTGTAATAAGAGAGTATGGAGTAGATGAAAAAGATATAATAAAACTTGCATCAAATGAGAATCCATATGGAACTTCACCAAAAGTTACAAAAAAGATTCAAGAGATTGCAAAAAATATGTTTATGTATCCAGATGACTCGATGTTTGAACTAAAAGAGGCTTTAGCAAGTAAGTTTAAAGTTGAAAGTTCTAATATAATTATTGGTTCAGGAAGTGATCAAATACTAGAGTTTGCAATTCATGCAAAGTGTGATGAAAACTCAAAACTTCTTATGAGCAATGTAACTTTTGCAATGTATGAAATATATGGTAAACAAACAGGTGCTAAGGTTATTAGAACAGAAGATGATGAGCATAATTTAGATCAATTTAGAAAACTTTATAAAGAGCATAAACCTGATATGGTATTTTTATGTTTACCTAACAATCCTTTAGGAGAGTGTTTAAATACAAAAGATGTTTACTCATTTTTAGAAGAAGTAGATGAAAAAACCTTAGTGGTTGTTGATGGAGCTTATCATGAGTACGCAGCTTTTAAAGATGAAAATAAAACAATAGTAGTTGATGAACTTATTTCAAGATTTCCAAATGTAATTTATCTTGGAACATTTTCAAAAGCTTATGCTTTAGGTGGTATGAGAGTTGGATATGGTATTGCAAAAAAAGAGATTATTCAAAATCTTTATAAATTAAGACCTCCTTTTAATATTACTACACTATCTTTAGCAGCAGCAATAGAAGCTTTAAAAGATGAAGAGTTTGTAACTGATTGTATAAGAAAAAACTTTGAGCAGATGAAAAGATATGAAGATTATGCAAAAACTAAAGGTTTTTCTTTTATTGAAAGTTATACAAATTTTATAACTATTAAATTTGATAATATCTATAACTCTTCAGAAGTTGCACAAAATTTACTTCAAGAGGGTATAATTGTTCGAGATTTAAAAAGTTATAATCTTAATGCAATAAGAATTACTATTGGAAGTGATGAACAAAATACAAGAGTATTAAAAGTATTGGATGAAGTATTAAAAAATTTAAAATAGAAGATTTTGTTATGAATGTAAAGAGTAGAGATTTAGGCGAATTAGAAGAACTTTGTACTCAAATTAGAGAACGAATTATTGATGTAGTATCCAGAAATGGAGGACATTTTAGTTCAACATTAGGTGCAGTTGAATTAACAGTTGCAATGCACAAAGTTTTTGATGTCCAAAGTGATCCATTTATTTTTGATGTTTCTCATCAATGTTATCCCCATAAGCTTTTGACAAATAGATGGGAAGAGTTTGAAACAATTAGACAATTTGGTGGATTAAGTGGATTTACAAAACCTAAAGAGAGTAGTGCTGATTATTTTGTAGCAGGACATAGTTCTACTTCTATTTCTTTAGCAGTAGGTGCAGCAAAAGCTATTAAAATCAATGATGAACAAAGAGTTCCTGTTGTTATGATAGGTGATGGTTCTATGACAGCAGGAATGGTTTATGAAGCATTGAATGAATTGGGAGATATTAAACTTCCAGTTATAATAATTCTTAATGACAATGAAATGAGTATAGCCAAACCAATTGGATCAATTTCAAAATATCTAAGTAAAATTTTAGCAGGAAAATTTTATCAAAAACTTAGAGATAGAATAGACAAAAGCATTATACAAAAGCTACCAGAGGGTGCTAATTATATTGCTAAAAAGATTGAAGAAAGTATAAAACTTATTACTCCTGGTGTGATTTTTGAAGAGATGGGTATTGATTATATTGGACCAATTGATGGTCATAATCTTGAAGAGATAATAGATACTTTACAAATAGCAAAAGATCTTAAAAAACCAGTTATTGTTCATGCTAAAACAGTAAAAGGGAAAGGTTATGCTATTGCAGAGGGTCAAAATGAAAAATGGCATGGAGTTGGACCTTTTGATGTAAAAACAGGAGAGTTTAAGAAAAAAGCAGGAGCAAAATCTGCAACAGCTGTATATGCTGATGCTTTAAGTGCTTTAGCAAATGAACATGATGATGTAGTTGGAGTAACAGCTGCAATGCCTAGTGGAACAGGTATAGATAGATTAATGAAAGAGCATCCAAATAGATTTTGGGATATTGCAATTGCAGAACAACATGCAGTAACTTCAATGGCAGCTATGGCAAAAGAGGGCTTTAAACCATATATTACTATATATTCTACTTTCTTACAAAGAGCATTTGATCAAATAATTCATGATGTATGTATTATGGGATTACCTGTTGTTTTTGCAATTGATAGAGCAGGAATTGTAGGAAATGATGGAGAAACACACCAAGGTGCTTTTGATATTTCATATTTGAGATTTTTACCAAATATGATTCTTTTTGCACCAAGAGATAATCAATCTTTACATCAAGCAATTGATTTTTCATATACCTTAGGTAAACCCTGTGCTATTAGATACCCAAGGGGTGCATTTAAAGAGCTTGGATATGAATCAACACAGTTTGAGCTTGGAAAAGCTCAACTTTTAAAAGAAGGAACTTCAAATAAGCTATTTATTGGATATGGAGCTGGAGTTTCAAGAGCTTGTGAAACAGAAAAACTACATGAAGAAGATATTGCTATTTTAGATTTGAGATTTGTAAAACCACTTGATGAAAAAATGCTAAGTACTCTTGCTTCAAAATATGATAAATGGTATGTTTTTAGTGATTCTCAAAAGCAAGGTGGAGTTGCAAGTGCAATTTTAGAGTATGTAAATGAAGCAAAACTATGTGTAAATATTACCTCTTTTGAGTATGAAGATCACTTTATTGTCCATGGTGAAACTTCTAAAGTTGAAGAGAGTTTAGAATTAACTGCAAAGCAATTAGTAGAGAAAATATAAAATTTTTTCTACTTTTTTATTATTTTTAAAGAAAACATAATTTTTTTTGGTTAGAATACGCGCGAAACTATAAATTACAAAATTTATATCCTTAAATAAAATCTTCTAAAGATACTACTTAAATTTTAAATACTTTCAAAATTTATTCTATTTTAATATAAGTGATTTTAAATATATTAATTTTTGTATTTTATCAAATTTCACAATAAATTATAAAGGGTAAATTGTGGATGTAAATAGACAAAATCTACAAAACACAGAAAAAATAGATAAAATAACTTTGCTTTTTAGTACGCTATTTTTAGTATCATTTGTTTTAATATCATTTATTGATGCTAAGCTTTTATCAACATTAGTAAATAATGGATTTGCTTGGTCTTCAAAAGTCTTTGGAGCTTATTGGCAAGTTTTATTACTTTTGACTTTTCTAATTGGCGTATACCTAGCTTTTTCAAAAACAGGAAGTGTGATTTTAGGAAAGTTAAATAAACCAGAGATGAGTACATTTCAATGGATAGCAATAATACTTTGTACACTTTTAGCAGGAGGAGGTGTCTTTTGGGCAGCAGGCGAACCTATTGCTCACTTTATAACACCACCTCCAATTTTTGAACAAACCGATTCAAATTTTCAAAAAGCTATTAATGCACTATCTCAATCTTTTGTACATTGGGGATTTTTAGCTTGGGCAATATTAGGAACATTAACCTCAATTGTATTGATGTATTTACATTATGAAAAAGGTCTGCCTTTAAAACCTAGAACACTACTTTATTTTGTATTTAAAGAAAAAGTTATACATGGAAAGTTTGGTTCAATAGTAGATGGTTTTTGTATTATTGCAGTTGCTGCTGGAACAATAGGTCCAATAGGTTTTTTAGGTTTACAAATTTCATATTCACTACATGAATTATTTAATATACCAAATAGTTTTTTAACACAATCTAGTATTATTATATTTGCAATAATCATTTATACTTTATCTGCTCTTAGTGGACTTACAAAAGGTATTCAAATCCTTAGTAGATATAATGTATATTTAGCTCTTTTTTTAGTTGTATTTATAATCATTTTAGGTCCAACAAATTTTATTATTAATAGTTATATTCAAGGTGTTGGAAATATGCTTAATAATTTTATACCAATTGCAACATATAGAGCTGATACTTCATGGCTTGGTTGGTGGACAGTTTTCTTTTGGGGTTGGTTTATAGGTTATGGTCCAATGATGGCAATATTTATTGCAAGAATAAGTAGAGGAAGAAGTATAAAAGAGTTGATTTTAGCTGTATCTTTTATAGCACCACTTGTAACAATGTTTTGGTTTACAATTGTAGGAGGAGCTGGATTATCATATGAAATTGCAGAACCTGGAGTAATTAGTGAAGCATTTAAAGGCTTTAATTTACCAGCAGCACTTCTTGCTATTACGCAAAATCTTCCTTTTCCTTTAATTATTTCAATACTATTTTTAGTTTTAACTACTATTTTTATTATAACAACAGGGGACTCAATGACATATACTATGAGTGTAGTAGTAAGTGGAAGCACACATCCAAGTGCATATTTAAGAGTTTTTTGGGGAGTACTTATGGGAGTTTTAGCAATAATATTAATTTCTATTGGTTCAGGGGGAATAACAGCACTACAATCCTTTATTGTAATAACTGCTGTTCCTGTATCATTGATTCTTTTGCCATCTCTTTTTAACTCTATAACAGTAGCTAATAAAATGTATAAAGAACAAGGCTTAAGCTAAAAAGTCTTCATTTAGTGTCCATGAGGGAAGATACCTTTCAATTAGATGAAAATCTTCTCCCTCATGTTTTGTAAAAGTTAAATATTGATTTCTATTGTCAACTTTAAAAAGTTCATTTACAATAGCCATAAATCTCAAGGCTAACTCTCTTCTTTGTTCTATTGTTCTTCCATGCCTAATATCTAAACTCATTAAACATATATCATCACCTTTAACAGCTCTTCCAATACTAATATCATATTTGCCAACTTCATTTATTGAAATTGCAATATGACCTTTAGCTGTATCCATAACTTCTGAAAAAGCATCTTCTATTTTTAAAGTAAACTCTTCTTTTATATCATCTGATACTTTTTTGTTTATTTCAAATCTTAAATGAGGCATAATTTATCCTTTATAAAAATGGTCTTAATTTCTCTACACAAAGTCCCATAGCTGTTGATTCATATCCTTTAACACTTTTAATGTATGGTTTACAAAACCCCTCAACCATAATAGCTCCAGCTTTTCCCATACATTCACCTGAGTCTAAATACTCTTGAATATGCTTTTCATCAAACTTATTAAATTTATAAGTAGTTGAAGAGATATCAATAAGCTCAAGATTTAAAGATTTATAAATCATGCATGTTATTACAGTAGTACTATTTTGACTTTGTAAATTTAACATTCTTCTTGCATCATCAATACTCTTTGCTTTTCTTAAGAGCTCATTGTTGCAAGTAACAACACTATCAGCCACTAATAAAGGTAACTCTTTAACTGTATATTTTTTGTATAATTCATCAAATTTACCTTTAGTTGCTTCATAACAAAATGATTTAGGATTTGTTGTTGTTATACTATCTTCATCAAACTCTCCACCACTTTGAATAAAATCAATACCAAAGTTTTTCAAAATTAGTGCTCTTGTTGGTGAATTTGAACCAAGTCTTATCAAAATAATCCTTTTTTATTTTAATTATACTCAATTTGTATATAATATATTTTAAAATATTGATATAGGATTAAAAATGAATTTTATTATTATAGGTGCAGGTGGAGTTGGTTCTTTTTATGGAGTTAAATTACTTATGCAAGGACATAATGTAAAGTTTATAGCAAGAGGTGAAAATCTAAACTACTTAAAAAATAACAAATTAAAACTTACTCATCCAGATTTTATTTTCGAAGATTATTTAGATGTAATATCAATAGATGAATTAAAATTAGTTGATGTTAATAGTATAGATGCTGTATTTATTGCAACAAAATCTATGAGTACAAATGAAGTAAGTGAGAAATTATCATTATGGATAAAAAATGAAAATAAAATTCCATATTTTGTCTCTTTACAAAATGGGGTAGAAAATGAAGATAAGATGGAAAATTATTTACCAAAAGAGTTTATAATTGGAGGACTTACAAGATTAATTGCTGTTCATATAATAAAACAAGGTTTTGTTGAAGCAGTTGGAGAAGTGCAAACTATACTTGGAAGTATAAAGCCAACAAAACATTCACAAGAGTTTTTAGAAAAATTAAAAATAGAGCTTGACAATGCAAATACTACAACTATTTTAACTAATAATATAAAATTAGAATTATGGAAAAAATTGATTATAAATAATGGTGTAAATGCAATTTGTGCATTACTTGAAGAAAAATCAGGTACCTTAATAAATAAAAAAGATACTTCAATATTAGTTTACAATTTGATGAAAGAAGCTGGGCAAGCATCCCATGCTGTAAAAGTAAATATATCTGAAAGTGATGTTGATGAGATGTTTGAGCTTATGAAAAAATTTGAATCAATAGTTCCCTCAATGTGGGTAGATAAAAAAAATAATAGAGATTTAGAACTTGATGATATTTGTGGTGTAGTTATAAAAAATTGTGAAAAACAAGGTTTAGACGCACCTTATACTAGAACAATAGCGACAATTTTACACATGCAATATAGTAAATCAAGAGTAAAAAAATAGTTTTTTTATAAAATTGTTAAAAATTTTATAAAGAGGGTCAAAAGTCATACTAAAGTCATCTAAATTTATTATAATTCCGGCATAAGAAGTAAATGTGAAGTATATTTGTTACTACAAAATATATAAACATAGTGTAATTATTATAAACTTATTCTGGATTTTTCTCCCTCTCCATGATTTTTATTATCACATTTACTTCCTTATTCTTTTTATAACAACTTCAAATTAAAAAATTATTATGCATTATTAAATTCATTTTTAGCTATAGTATTGTCTTTCAGATTTTAAGGAAAGTTATGTACTTATTTTTTATTCTTCTTGGAAAAATTTTTCCTTTATACTTAAATATTATTATTGGTTATTTACTTGCTAAATATTTTAAAGTAAGAAGAGATATTATTGCATTTATATTAGTATATATTTTAGGTCCAATTGTGATATTTTTTGCAACCATGTCCATACAAATCAATATCCAAATAGCTTTTTTACCAATATTTATATTTTTATTTGGAAGTGCCATTGCTTTTTATATTCTTATTAGATATAAAAAATACTGGACTGATTCAAGTATTAATACTTTAGCTTTTACTTGTGGTACAGGAAATACAGGATACTTTGGAATTCCTTTAGCTATGATTTTACTAGAACCTCAAGTTGTAAATGTATTTATTTTTGTAACTTTGGCTTCTTTATTATATGAAAATACAGTTGGATTTTATGTTACTGCAAAAGGAAATTTTACAGCAATTGAATCTATAAAAAAAATACTAAGACTTCCTTTGGTTTATGCTTTTATTTTAGGAATTATATTAAATTTAAATGGAGTAAATACTCCAGATTTTGTAATCCCATATTTTGAAAATTTGAAATGGGCATATGGAATACTTGGAATGATGATGCTTGGTATGGGTTTAAAAGGTTTTAATTTAGAAGAAGATTTTGATAAGAAGTATATAAAAATAGCCTATTTGTATAAATTTGTATTTTGGCCTTTGGCTATGTTGATAATTATTTTTGCTGATAAAACATTTTTCAATTTTTTAAACGAAGATATTTATAAAGTCTTATTTTTAATGTCAATTGTACCTTTAGCAGGTAATACTGTAACTTTAGCTATTTTATTAAAAGCCAAACCCCAAAAAGCAAGTTTTACAGTACTTTTAAGTACTTTAATATCGGTTGTTTATATACCAGTGGTTTTGGCACTTTATGGAGGATTTTAAGATGAAAAAACTATATATATTTATATTTGTATCATTTTTTGTAAGTGGATGTTTAAGTTTTAATGTAAACAATATAAAATTACCAAGTAAAACTTTAGATTTAAAAAATAGTAAAACTACTGCTACTTTTCATCCTTGTGCAAATTTTTCATATATATCAAATGTAGATGATAAAGAGTATGGAAAACTATTTATTGAGTATATAAACTTAGATAGTAATTGTAAATGGAATGGTTTTGAAAGAGGTTTTTTTGAAGAGTTATTTAAACAAACACTAAAAATAAAAAGTATGAAAATTGTAGAGCAGTATGATTTTGATACTTATGAGTTTACTACTTACTTAATAAATGATAACTCTTATATAAATCTTATTTTTGTTTATGGTGCTAATAGTTCAAAATTTATCTTAGATTATGAGGGTAAACTTTCAAAAGAGTTAATAAGTAAATATAAACACTCTTATAAAAGTGAATATATAAATCAAAAAAGATTTTTAGAAAATTACGATAAAAGTTTGGTAAAAATGGCAAACTTTTACTCTTATTTTTCTAAAGAAAGTAATAGGTATTTGGATTAAATGAGTCTATTTTTTATATTATTATTGAAAATTACGCCTTTGTATATAAATATACTACTTGGCTATTTAAGTGTTAAAGTTTTAGAAGTGAAAAAAGAATCAATTGCAAAATTGATTATTTATATAATAACTCCTGTTGTAGTTTTTTCTTCAACTATTAGTGTAAAAATAGATTTCAGTTTGGCAATTATGCCAATCTTTTTTTATCTTTTTTGTTCTTTTACTGCAATTATTGTCTATAATATTTTTAAAAAGCATTGGAGTGATGCTACTTCAAATATTTTAGCTTTTAATGCAGGAACAGGAAATGCAGGCTATTTTGGTATTCCTTTGGCTGTTTTATTTTTTGAACCTCATATTGCAGATATTTATATTTTTGTTCAATTAGCATTTATTTTTTATGGAAATACAACAGGATTTTATATAACTGCAAAAAGTAATTTTACTGTTAGAGAATCATTAATAAAAGTTTTTAGATTGCCTGTTGTTTATGCTTTTATATTTGGACTTTTATGTAACTTATTTGGTGTAAAAATACCAGAAGAGTTATTTGTATATACTTCACAGTTTAAAGGAGTATATGGAATTTTGGGGATGATGATTTTAGGTATGGGATTAGTTGGTTTGAAAAAGAGTGAAGATTTAGATAAAAAATTTATTTTTTCACCTTAAATAATTTACTTATATATCGTATGTATAAAATGAAAAGATGTATACATTCTCCTTTCCTTTCATACGCCCCACCCAAAAAGTGGGTGGGGAATATAAATATGAAGGTGGAATATTGTTATGAATGAGATGCAAATATCTAAACAAGATGAATTTGGAAAAACGAGGATAGTTGAAATAACTGATAAACATTTGTATGAAGAAATTGTAAAAGAATTATATGATATCTACAAAAGAAAAAATCATGACTATGGAGACAGTTTTTCCATAGTATATAAAAAATTTGGACTTCAAAGCGCTGTAATAAGGTTATGGGATAAACTTTTAAGGTTAGAGACTCTACTTAATGCAGAAGCTCAAGTAGATGAAAGTATCGAAGACACACTTAAAGATATAGCAAACTATGCTATTTTAACATTAATGGAGCTTAAAAAATCGAATAAATCATATTTACAATTATGAACAGAGCCTGCCACGCCTCTGTTGCCCATACAAAGCATATTAGCTGTTTTGCTAGCGAATAGCAATATGCGGGCATTATGCGGACTAGGGCAGGACATTATATAAAATTTATTTTGCTCGTCTGCCAAGTGCAGAAGGGGCGGAGAAGTCGTCCTCACATATGAGGCCAACTTCGGACATAGGGGAATAACTTAACTGGGAGAGTGCTGGTTCAAAATCGTTGGTTGCGAGTTCGAGTCCCGCCTCCCCTGCCAGATGTGTAATTTTTGGTAATATAACTTTTACAACTGCCGTAATTCCCAACAGCGTTGGGAATATATAAGATGCAATGGCTTCCGTGTGTAGGAGGCAGTTTTGCGGGGTGTTTCTGCCCGACCAAAAAAACGCCCCAAATATATATGGGGTGCAAGGTATGCATAAATTTTCTTTAGAGAAAATACAAGAAGCACGTCAACGGCTATATAAATCTAGAAGTGACGGCAATGAAAAATATTATAGGCATTTGTTTATTAACCAATTTGAAATGCTTTCATGGCAATATGCACGATTTCTACAACAGGATTATAGCAATAACACAACGTTAAATGCGACTTGGTCAAAAACAGAAGATGAAGAAATAAAACGTATTGGATATGAAGCATCTTTCAAACGGAAATATGAATTGCAACCAAGAATTGACGAAATAACAAATAATTGATGCTAACATAACCTTTTGTAATTAATAATGGGGGATAAACATGGATAAAATAATTGAATTACTGACGCTTTATGATGATGAGCTTGGGCAAGTAAGAGTCATATCAAAAAATAATAA
>NZ_JBSRRO010000047.1:0-20488 GCF_055140965.1 Malaciobacter sp. | reverse complement strand
GAAAAATAATATTTGATATAACAATGATTATTAAAGTAACAGTTTAATCTAAAATTATTTTCTATACAAATATATTTTTACTAGAAGCTATTTATACTTATTTTAATATAATGCATAAAATAAAATAACCAAGAAAGAGAATAATGAATAACAAAAATGAAACAATGTTAATAGATTTTTATGAGTTTACAATGGCAAATGGGTATTTTAATTCAGAACTAAAAGATAAAATTGTCTATTTTGATTTATCCTTTAGAAGAGTACCTGACAATGGTGGTTATGCTATATTTGCAGGGCTTGAAAGTATTATAAATTATATTGAGAATATAAAATTTTCACAAGAGGATTTAGAGTATTTAAAAAGCTACAATCTTTTTAGTGATGAATTTATCAACTACTTAGAAGATTTTAAATTTACAGGAGATATTTATAGTGTAAAAGAAGGTACTGTAATTTTTCCAAATGAACCTGTTTTAACTGTACGGGCAAATATTGTTCAAGCACAAATATTAGAGACTTTTTTACTTCTTAGCTTTAATCACCAATCTTTAATTGCAACAAAAGCTAGTAGAATTAAAAATGCAGCAAAAGGTAGAACTGTATTAGAGATGGGAGCAAGAAGAGCCCATGGAATTAGTAGTGCAAATAGTGGCTCAAGAGCAGCTTATATTGCAGGGATTGATGCTACAAGTAATACTTTGGCTAGTTGTTTATATGGTATTCCATGTAGTGGAACTATGGCTCACTCTTGGATTCAAATGTTTGAAAGTGAAGAAGAAGCTTTTAGAGTTTATGCAAAAACTTATCCAAATAATACAACTTTACTAGTTGACACATATGATACTTTAAGAAGTGGAATACCAAATGCAATAAAAGTAATCAAAGAAGAGTTATTGCCAAAGGGTATCAAAGATTTTGCAGTTCGTATAGACTCAGGAGATTTAACATACTTATCAAAAGAGTCAAGAAAAATGCTAGATGAAGCAGGACTTGAAAACTGTAAGATTGTTGTAAGTAATGCACTTGATGAGATTTTAATTGAAACATTACTAAATCAAGGTGCTCCAATAGATATCTTTGGAGTAGGAGAAAGACTTGTAACAGCAAAAAGTAACCCAGTTTTTGGAGGTGTTTATAAACTTGCTGCCATAGAAGAGAATGAAAAGATTATTCCTAAAATAAAAATAAGTGATAATCCAGTAAAAATAACAACTCCACACTTTAAAAAACTATATAGAATCTATGATAAAGAAACAAACAAAGCAAAAGCTGATTTAATTGCTGTACATGATGAAGTATATGATGAAAAAGAATCATTGACTATTTTTGATCCTGTGCATACTTGGAAAACAAAAACTTTTGAAAACTATATTTTAAAAGATTTAAAACTACCTATTTATAAAAATGGAGAGTTAGTATATAAACTACCTTCAATAGAGGAAATAAAAGAACATACAAAAAATGAGTTAAATCACTTATGGGATGAGATGTTAAGATTTGAGAATCCTCACAAATATTATGTTGATTTATCCCAAAAACTTTGGACGACAAAGTTAAACTTACTAAAAAAAATAAAACAAAGCTCTTCTAGTTAGAAGAGCCTTTATTTTTTCTATTTTTTCTAACTGTTTTAATCCATATAAAACTAACTAAATACATACTAATAGAGGCACTTATTACTCCTAATACTATTGCTCCACTCCATAAATACAAAGCTATTTGCTCAAAATTATCGTACATAGAATCAAAGTTAAACTCAACAGGATTTTCAGGCTGAAAGATTAGTTTTCCTATTTGATACTCAAAATAAAAAAGTGGTGGCATTGTAATAGGATTACTTATAAATATCAAAGCAAAACTTATGGGTAAATTTGCATTTAACACAATTGCTAAAAGACAAGCTAAAATCATTTGAAAAGGCATGGGTAAACAAGCTACAAAAACACCAATAAAAACACCAGTTGATACTTTTCTTCTTGATAATCCCCAAATTTCAGTTTTATGTAAAAGTTTTCCAAAAATTTTTAAGTATTTTTGTTGTTTAACTTTTTCATGTGATGGTAGTATTTTTTTCAACTTTTTTCTTGGCAAAGTTACCCTTTTTTTAAGATTGCATATTCTAGCAAAATTAACACTATTTTTTTATTACATGAAAAATTAGTTTTCTATCTTTATTTTCTTTATATTTTTATTGTCTTAATATAAACCAAAGGATTTAAAATGAAGAAGTTATGCAAAATAAAAAAAGCAGAACTTGAGTCTTTAAAAAAACAAATTTTAAAAGAGATAAAAAAACCCAAGTTCTACTGCACTAAATGTTTTAGAGTAGCTAAGCACGAACAGTTTTTATGTAGTTATAAAAGTTTATAAAATATATCAAGTATTAAAAGAAACTCTATTTCTTCCTTCTTTTTTTGATTTATAAAGTAAATCATCAGTAGTTTTATACAAATTATCTACATTACTTATATTTGATGCATCTTGACAAGATGCACCCATAGAAACAGTAATATAATCACTTATACTGCTATATTTATGCTCAATTTTCATATTTTCAATACCAGTTAAAATCTTTAGTGCAAACTCTTTTGATTTTGAAATATCATTTGATTTATACAATAATCCAAACTCTTCTCCACCTAATCTAAAACAATAATCATCTGCTCTTTTCATATACTCTTTTAACACTTTTGCAACTTCAATAAGAACTTCATCTCCTTTTTGATGCCCATAATTATCATTGTATTGTTTAAAGTGATCAATATCCATCATCACAAAAGTTATAATCTCATTATTTCTTTTTGCATTATTTATATAATCTGGCAACATCTTATCAAAGTGTCGTCTATTGTAAATATTTGTCAAACCATCAGTTATAGATATCTCTTCGATTATTTTTTTATCTGTTATATCTTCTCTAATTGCTGTAAAAGCTACAATTTTACCTTTATTAAACTCAGGTGTAATTACAGTATTTGTCCAAAAATATCCACCATCTTTTTTCTTATTTTTAATTTCACCTTTCCAGTTTTTCCCAGATTTTATTGTAGTCCATAAATCTTTGAAAACTGCTTTGTCCATATCTTTGTGTCTTATGATATTGTGATTTTTACCAATAAGCTCTTCTTTTTTATATTGGCTAATATCTAAAAATGCTTTTGAAACATATGTTATATTTCCTTTTATATCTGTACTTGTTGTCAAAACATTATTATCTATCATATTTAAATATTTACTCATTTTTCTATTTATACTATTAATTGTTCTATTTTTATATAAAATTATAAATATAATCAACATTAAAAAACTACTTATTGCAATTATTTTTTTTAAATCAATAGTTTCATGATATTTAACTGTAACCCAATTTTTATAAATCTCATTATGTTTTTCTGGTGTTATAGTATCAATTAGTTTATTCATTATTGAGTTTAAAATAGCTTCATCATTTCTTGTTCCTATATACAAACTCCACTCTTTATCAAACTTAGTAGAAACTTTTAATTGTGTAAAATAATCTTTTTGAATATAATAGCCAATAGTAGGAAGTATACCAATAACACCATAAAGCTTATTATTTTTCACTTTTTCTAAGCCATCTATCACAGATTCAACTGCTACTAATTCAATCTTTGGATACTTTTTCTTGAAAAATTCTGTATATGCATAGTTTTTTACATACCCTACTTTTTTACCAAAGGCACTTGATACATCATTTGTAAATGTTTCTTCTAATCTTGTGGCTAATACTAAAGGAAAAGTTAAATAATTTTTTGAAAAGTTTAAATACTCTTCTCTTTCTTTATTTTTAAAAAGCATTGGAATAAGATCACACTTTCTATTTTTTACAAACTCTAATGTTTGTGTCCAGTTTTTAGTAGGAACCAAAGAAAAAGGCTTGGCTAATTTTTTTTCAAAATATTGTACATAATCAGATGACATACCAAAAATCTTATTATCTTTTAGTTTTTCAAATGGCATCCATTCAGGATCAATACAAACTTTTATTTCTTCTTTTTTATTAATATACTCTTTTTCTTTTTCACTTAAAATAATACTATTTTCTTCCATATCAAGTTTAGACCATTTTCTTTGTAACTCATCAATTTTTGAAGGAGGGATTTTATCATTTATCTTTTCTAAAATAGATTTTAATAATAAGTTATCTTTTGCATAGCCCATATATAAATTAACTTTTGAAGTTTTTAAGTTTGTTTCAAGTGTTGAAGTTTTTAAGTTCGTGTACCAATTTTTTTTAATAATATACTCAAAAGTAGATAGATTACCAAGTGCAAGATCAGCTTTATTTTCCAAAACCATTTCAATAGATTTTTCAGAAGATGGTACTGTTAATAAAGAGATATTTTGATAATTTTTTTTAATACTATTATGTAAAAAAGAGTTATTTAAAACTGCAATAATTTTGCCATCTAAATCTTTTAGTTTATTACTTAACTTTATATCTTTTTTACCAACAAATGCAGGAATATAAGATATATAATTAAAATCACTATATAACACAAACTTTTCTCTTGTTTTAGTTTTTGCAATATTTGGAATAATATCAACATCTTTATTTTTAAGCATTTTTTCATAACTACCCCAAGAAGGACTTTGTACAAACTCAAACTTTAAGTTAGTTATAGAACTAATATACTTAAAGTAATCAATTACAAAACCTTTTGCTTTTTTATTTTCCACAAAATTATATGGAGGAAAAAAATTAAGATTTTGCACTTTTAAAACTGGATTATTTTTTATAAACTCCAACTCTTCTTTTGAAAAATCATATAAGTTAGACTCTTCCTCAAAAATAAAATTTTCAAAGTCTAAATCATTGATTTTTTCTGATGAATACTCTTCAAAAATTGTATTAATGTATCTTAGTCTTCCTTTATCCAAAGTTCCTAAAGCAATAGTATCTTTTGATATTAACCTATCAATGGCATCTGCTTCTAATCTTAGATGTTCTATGCTTTTTCTTTTTGTATACTTTTGTCTAATTAAAGATATAATCTCTTCTTTATTTTCTAAAGCATACTCCCAACCTTTTAAAGTAGCTTCTTTGAACTTTTTAACTCGCAAGGGATTGTTTTTTAGCTCTTTTTGACTTGTAAAAATCATATCTCCATAAAAATCAAAACCATAGTTTGCAGGATTTATTATGTTTACTTCTATACCTTTTTCTTTAAAATAAAAAGGTTCATTTGAGATATATCCAGGCATAACATCAACAGTTTTGTCTATTAGTCTTTTATAATCATCTTTTCCTCTTTCTCTAATTATGTTTGGCTTTACTTTAAGTTTTTTTAATAATGCAAGTATTGTAAAACCATGTGCATCGTTTTCATAAAAAATCATATTTTTATTATCAAGTTTATAAGGAGAATCTATTTTACTATCTTTTAATGATAGTAAAATACTAGGAGCATGTTGAAAAATTGTAGATACTAATACAACTGGTTTTTTTCTTGATTTATATAATAAAAGTATTGAATCTGCAATTCCATAATAAGACTCATTATTTAGTACTTCTTCAATATAGTTTTTGGCTAAGTCTCTTTGTTTTATTTCAACATCTAAGCCAACATCTTTATAAAAACCTTTCTCTTTTGCAGCATAATATCCAGCAAATTGAAACTGATGAAACCACTTTAACTGTAAGGTTATTTTTTCTTGTGCAAATAAACTAGTGCTAAAAAATAGAGTAAGCATAACTACTTTTATAATATTATTTTTCAAATTTTCTCCATTATAATAAAAAGTTATTTATTTTATCATAATCAAAGTATCAAGGCAAATTGTGTTGGTTACAAACCAACACAATAAGTTTTATAAGTCTTTTAAAGTTTGTAAATAGTTTATTATATCATCTGATTCATTTTGCTTGTTTGCAATATCAATACAAAGTTGAACATCTGCTTTATATTTTACAAATAGTTTTGCTATTTTATCTTCGTTCTCTTTTGGTTTTTTTTCACTTTTTACAAAACCAACACTACGTTGACTTACAAAATTCATAGTTTTTACATACATCAAAAGAGCTGGTTCAATATCATCATGATAGTTTATATCAAAATCCATATTAATTAAAGTTTCTAAAATCTCTTCAAAAATCTTATTATGAAAATCTAAAACTAAAAGTTGATGTAAGACTGTATAGTTAAATTTATTTGCTTTATTTACATCAAGTTTTTTAGTTTTATAAAGCATATTTATAAAGTACAAATCTTTAATTAAAAGTGCATAATATAAAGGTAAAGTATCAGTATAATCAAAAGTATTTATATCTACATTTAGATTAAGTAAAGTATCAAATATCTCTTTACAGTTTAATTTTATTGCATAAATAAGTGGTGTAGCACCAGCGTATTCACAAAGATTTATATTTGCACCAGCTTTTGCTAAGTCAATTATGATTTTACTTTTATTAGTCTCAAATCTAAAAGAAAAATCATAGCTATCTTGACCAATTACTGCATGATGTACTGCATTTTGATTACTATCATTTATAGCATTTACATTTGCACCTAAAAGGATCAACTCTTTTACAACTTCCCTTGCACCTACACTACAAGCTGCCATTAATGCAGTTTTTTGTTCTACACTAAATTTCTCAATATCTAAACCAAGTTTTACTAAAGTAACAACTGCTTTTGCTCTTTGAAGAGTTCCAACATGAGGATAAGTTACAATAGCTGTATGTAAAGCATCTAAATTATCAACTCCACCAGTTATTTTTATATTTGCACCTTTATTTGCTAAATATGTTAATGTTTTAGGTAAACAAGACATTGAAGCTGATAAGAGAATAGTTGTATCATGACTATTTTTATGTTCTAAATCAAAAGTATCTTTATTAAAACAATATTCTAAATACTCAACAGCTAAATCATCATTTGTAATGTATCTTTGAATGAGTGATTGAATAGGCATCTCATTTAAGCTTTCTTTTATAGGAGCAGTTAAACTAGCACCATATTCATAAAGTAAATCTAAAAGATGTTTATTTATCTTTTCTTTATTGAAAGCTTCAATAAAAATAGATATATTTTTAATAGAGTTAATATTATTTGCACAAATTGTATGACAATTTACATCTGCACCATTTTTTAAAAGTAGTTCAACTACTTTAAAACTTTTATGTTCACTATTTGCAGTTGCCGCTTTTTTTACGATATAAGATAATATTGTTTGCTTTTGTAAATTGCCATTTTCATCTTTAAAAGTATAGTATCTATTTATATTAGAATCTCTTTTTATCATCTTTTCAATAAACTCTAAAGTAAAAAATCTATGTTCATAAAACTCTAAAATAATTGGTTTTATTTCACTATAAGCTTTTAAATTACTATATGTATCCACAAGGTATTCAAAGGTTTTTAAAGATAAATATATTGAACCTAAAAGTATTATATTTGCATCTTCTGTTTTTTCTTCATATTTATAAAAATCTTTTTTTATATAATATGGATTTATTTTTATGATTTTTTTTAATATTTCATCTTTTCTTAGATAAACAATTGCATAAAATATACAATCATCATCTGTTATATCTAATCTTAAATCATCTAAAATATACTCCAAAACTTTATGTTCATTTTGTATTATAAAAAGTGTAAAAAAAGAGATGAAATCCTCTTTATACTCTTCCTCTTTTTTTGTTTCTTTAAAAAACTCTTTGCAAGAACACTTTGTATTAATATTTAAACCATAATCAACTAAAAGCTTTAAAACTTCTCTTTTTTTACTAATACTATTGACAACACTATTTTCTTTATAAAAATATTTTATTACTCCTTCATTATTCTTATCTACAAAGTTTACATTAGCTTTAAACTCTAAAAGAAGATTTATTAAAAGTAGATGATAATTATAGACTGCATAAAAAAGAGCACTATGTTCACTAGTTTCTATTTTTGCACCTTTTTCAAGTAAAAACCTAGCAACACAAATATCTTTTGAAATATCTAAACTTTTACAAACTTCATAAAGTACATTTGTATCTTTTTTTTCAGTCAATTCAATACTTGCATTTTTACTTACAGCTTTTTGTAAAAGATAGAGTTTTTCAACTTCAGTTAATCTTGCATTTGTAACTATTTGATAAACAGTTGTTTTATTACTTAAATCTTTAGTTTTATCAATATAGTTTTCCACACTTGATTTTGGCAATAAAGATAAAAACTCTTCAATGCTTTGTGCTTTTTTCTCAAACTCTATGGCTATATCTTCTAAATCTTTCACACAAAGCATTCTTTTTATTTCATGGTGAAAATCTTTATAATCAGCTCCTAAAAGAATTAACTCTTTTAAAGATCTAGTATCTCCACTTTGTATAGCAAGTTTTAATAAGCTATTATTGTCTTTATCTACTTGGTTTAAATCAAGTTTATTTAGATTATGAAGTAGATGTAAAACTTTTGCTTTTGTATTTGGCTCAAGATTTGAGTATATTAATTGACATACAAAAGAGGTGTTATCTTCTTCATTTAAAGGACATCCAGCTTGTATAAGCGCTTCAAAAATATGATACTCTCTTTTATTCATCAAAGCACACTCTAAAGGAGTAAACTTATCAAAACCATCTTCATAACTAATCATAGGAACATCAAGTTTTATTAAAAACTTGATAAACTCTAAAGGTGCCTGCTTTGAGGCAATTGCTAAAACACTTAAAGATTCTACTTCTATTTTATATCCATATTTTATAAATGTACTTAAAACATCAATACTTTTTGATTGGATAATAGTACTTATTGCACTACTACCTTTAGTTTCCTTTGCATCTTGGAAATCACTTCCAAGTTCAAATAAGTAGTTTAATACATCAACTCTTTTGTGTATTGTTGCATAATATAATGCTTTTTTATTATCTTCATCTTCTTTTGCAAAGTTTGAACTATCTATTTTTGTTTTTATAAAATCAATACTCTTATTTTTTATGATATCTTCTAAACTATCTTCATGTAAAAAAGCAGATGAATCATCAAAAAAAGAAGATTCCTCTTCTTTTTTATTGTCATTAAACAGCTTATCTAAAAATGACATTATAATCTACTTTTTAAATACTCTAAAGCGTCTGTTGGAACTTCTTCTATTTGATTTAAACTATTTAAAGCAACTTGAATATCACAACCTTGTGATATGAGTTCATCTGTTACATCAACAAAACCAGCTAAAACACTTAATGCTAAAGCATTCATTCCATTATCTAATCTTTCATTTATATTTGCACCATTTTCTAAGAACTGCTTAATAACCTCAACTCTTTTATCTTGTTCAATATCTAAGTTACTATAAGAAGCCCACATTAAAGGTGTAAAACCTTGTGAATCTTTAATATTCATATCTTCAAAAAACTCTTTTACAAGATCTAAAACATACTCATTTGCATAGTATCCAACTACATGAAGTAGTGATAATCCATCTCTTCCACTTGTAATTTCAATACCTTGTTGTAAGAAGAATTTCAACATTTTTGCACTAGTTTTATCAGACCTCATAACAGCACTAAAGTGAATAGATTCATTATTAAAATCAATAACTTTAAAATCTATTTCTTTATTATTCATAAGTCTATTTACATAATACATATCACCATAAGCAATTGCTATCATAATTGGTGTTCTTCCATTCATATCTTGTGCATTTAAATCTAGTTCTAGTTTTAATAAAGTATTAAATATTTGTTGTTTATTTTCTAAAATACTCATATGTAAAACAGGTACTATATTTTTTGAACCTTTGTTTAAATTTGCACCTGCATCTTTTAATGCAGCTAACATTTTTGCTCTTATTAATTCAGAATTTTCTTCATCATCATATGTTTCATTTCCTAAAATTGCTCTATGAGCTGCACTTTGCCCCTCTTCATTGAAAAAGTCTGCATTTGCATTTAACTCAAGTAAAACTCTTAAAGCTTCAAAGCATCCATAATTTGCAGCACTCATTAAAGGAGTAAATTGTTCAACATCAATTTGTTCTATATCACAACCTGCTTCAACTAATACTCTTACAGTCTCTGCTCTTGCAATATTATCATTGTCATTGTAGTTTGATATAGCTTTATGTAATGCAGGTGAGTTATCAAAACCTCCAATTACATTTATATTTGCACCTTTATTTATTAGCCATTTTAAAACTTTTGGTCTATTCATCATACAAGCACCAAGGAAAATATCTGTATCAAAGCTATTTTTATGCTCTAAATCTACTTTATAACCTTTGCTTTCAAAATATTCCAAATGTTGTAAACAAAGCTCATCAGAAATTAATCTAAATCTATTAACTATTGAATGCATTTGAGACTCATTTAAGTTAGCTACTGGTTTATATGGATCAACTCCATTATCTAAAAGAAAATCTAAAACTTTTGATTCAAATTTTAATCTATTTACAACTTGATTTATTAAGATTCCAACACTATCAAGATGTGTTTTAGTTTTATTAATACGTTCAAAATAAGTATCAATAATTGCACCATTATCTTTTAAACATTGCAAAATCTCAACTTTAAAATCTTCATCAATTTCAAAATTATCATAACCTCGTATTAAGCTTGAAACAACTGTTTGTGTTTCTGGTTCATCTGGGAAGATATAATATACTCTATTTAAATCAGGGTCTGCTTTTATAAGTTTTTTAATTGTTTGTATATCAAATTGATAATAAACAGCTTTCATAACATAAGAGTTTGCTTCTGAATAAGCTTTTATATCAATATATGTATCTAAAATATAATTTACAAGTTCTTCATCTTTTTCAAAAAGTGCCATTCCTAAAATATTTGAATCAAAACTTTCATTTCTAACTTTACAATACTCTTCATTTTCAAATACTACATAAGGATTTCTTGCAATTACTCTTTTTTTTACTTCTAAAGGTATATCTTTTCTTTTTATTACATATTCCATTGTCAAAGAATTAACTTCCAATGAAGAGAATTTATCAATAATATGTTCAAGAAGTTCACTAGGTGCTACATCAGCAACAGCTTCTAAAATTGGTGTAGTATTACTACTTGAATCTTGATAGTGAGATATTGGTAAATTTATATCTAAACCATTTTCAAGCAATAAATCAAACATTTGCACTCTTTCTTGTGCATTTTTAAAATTAGCTTTTGGATGAATAATAAAATTCATAACTGTATTATCAAAATAGTTAACAAAGTTTACATTTGCACCTTTAGTTATTAAATACTTAGTGCATTTTATATCATTATCATTTACTACATTAAAAAATGCAGAGTATCCATTGCACTCAATTTGTGCACCATTTTCCAGTAAAAAATCTATAAAAGTTGTATTTGATTGTACAGAGAAATACGCTGTATATGTATATAAAGCATTAACACTGTGTCCATCATTATTTAACTCATTTATATTTACACCCCTTTGTAATGCAAGTTGAGCTAATTTAACTTTTTCTTTATCATGAAGCATCATACTTTTACTAATATTTGTTAATAACTCTTTATTTTTTACATCTTCTAAAAGCTCTATATACTCTTTAAATGAATCAAAATCCAATAATCCTAAAATATACTCAGGTTTATTAAGTTTATTTTTCAAAACATAAGGACTTAATTCTTTTATCTCTTTTTGTTCTAAGAAATTAGGAAGCTGTTTTGCTATAGAGTTTATACAAACACCTAATTTTATTAGTTCTTTTAGAAACTTCATATCTCTTTTGTTAAAAACTCTAGAAGAAGCAGGAAGTTCATTTTGGCTATGATTTATATCAAAATCATACTCTTCAATTAGTAGTTTTAAAAGTTTAACTTTTAAATTCAAATCAAACTTTTTAGAATCAACGATATCATGAATAAGATATCTTTTACCCTCTTCTCTTTCTACACCAAAGTTTTCAAAAATAAATTTAAAAGTATCAAAACTATTTGTATTATTTAAAGCAAGTTCTATCAAAACTTTTCCATTAACAGTACTATCACTACTATTTATACTATGCATATATTCAAGCATTTCCAAAGATGCATCTTTTTTTATAAGATAAGAGATGATATTATCACCTTGAATAGTATCTTCTAAGATAGCATTATTTTCAATCAAATATTTCATAACTTTTATACTTGAATACTCCAATGCAAAATCAATTGGTCTTTTAAAGTCCTCATCTTCTTTGTTTATATCCTCAATATCAAGTAGTTTCTCAACTTTTTTTACATTATCTTGTTTTATCGCTTCAACTAATTCATTATCAGTGGGATTTGAATTCATATTTAAAAACTTTTTAAAAAATGACATAAAATTTCCTTTCCATATTTTTATTATTTATAGGTATTATTTATTATTATTTTATAAGAAATAAATTATTATTATCTTAATATTTTATTAATTTATTTCTGATAAAAGTTATCAATTTTTTTTGAAATTTTTGAAATTTTTTATATAAAAAGTTTAAAATTTACAGTATTAGAGTAAATTTTAACTTTATTATTTTTATTAAGTAGTAATTTTTGATTTTTTTGTATCTAAAAACCAATAATAAGAAAACATCAATCCAGGAGTTTTTGCTTTTGATTCATCGTAAATAAAATCTTTAAAATCATCAAATGGTATAAAAATAAGTTCAATTTGTTCATCATTTATTCCTCCACCATCATGAACTTTCATAGATTCATTAATTCTTGCAAAATATAAGTTTTGACAACCACCACTTATACCAACATTTGTATAAAAAGAAGTGACTTTTTCTATATTTTTCAAAGGTACATCATATCCACACTCTTCATCTATTTCTTCTTTTACTATTTGATTTAAATCTTTATTTTTATCAACTAAACCAGCACAAAGTTCATAAGTGAAAGTTTTTGATTTATCATTTAAATATACAGGAGGTCTAAACTGTTTTACAAGTAAAAAAGCATTTTTTTCTTCATGAAAAAGCAAAACAGCAACAGAGTCAAAGCTTTTTACAGCTTCCCAACTTCTACTTTTTCCATCTTGTTCAAAGGTTATTTTTACAGGATGTACAAATTTTGTCTCATCTAATACATGGGTTTTAAAGTTGGTGATTTTTGTATTCATATCTCTTCTTTTTAGGGTTTTATCTATTTTATATACTTTTTTCTAAAAAACATTTTAAAATAAAATTAGATATGTTACAATTAACTATAACATAAAAGGAGACACTAGTTATGAAACTAGAGTATGCAGGTTTAAAACCCATGATAAATGAACATGGAGTATGTTTTAAAGATGGAAAAGAGGATAAATTTGCTTATTTAGAATATGCTATTGATATTTTATTAGCAATTGACCATAAACATGAAAAAAAAAGAAAGTACTCCCATGAACTAAAAGCACAAAGAATCTCACCTCAAGAAATCATAGATATTTTAATAAAATATCATCCACATTTAGAAGAAACAATGAACAAAGAGATAAATAGCTATTTAATTCATTTAGACAACGAAGAAGATAGTGTAAAACACAATCTTGTATTAAGTAATATAGAAAGAGAAACATTTATTAATAATCTTAAAATAATGAGAGAATATAAAATCCAAAGGGCAAAAAATAAGATTTTTTATTTTCATTGTATTGAAACAATTGTAGAAGTTATATTAAAAAGAGAGATAAAAGAGATAGATGCACCTTTTAATGAAAGATTTTGGCATATTTTTCAAACTTTAGAGGGAGCTTTAAGTAAACATAAAATTAGAAGTGATTTAAAAATAAGTAGGAATAATGATCAATTAAAAGCAATGCTTTTAATTGATTTATACTAAAACCTTAGTAAAATCTATAGAAAATAGTGAGCCTTCATTTTCCATAGATTTTAAACTCAAGTTTAAATTATACTCTTTAACAATCTGTTTTACTATATCAAGCCCTATTCCAAAGCCACCTTCATTATTATTACCTCTTTTATATCTTTTAAAAATTTCAGTCTGTTCTTCTTTGCTTATTCCTATTCCAAAATCTTGAACAGTTAAAACTGCATCTTTTAAAGTAACAATTATTTTAGAGTTATTATGACTATATTTAATTGCATTTGAAATTAAATTATTTACTACTTTTTGCATTTTATTTTTATCTACTTTTATTTTACAAGGTTCAACACTTGATTCAATAGTTATATTTTTTGTAATAGATATATCATTAAAATACTCAACACTATGACTTACAAGTTCACTTAAACAAAACTCTTCTTCTAAACTTTCATCATTTTTTTCAAAAGTTGAAAAATGTATATCATTATAAAGCTGTGAGATTTGCTTTGAACTACTTATTATATATGTCATCATTTTTTCAGGATTTTTACCTTTTTTAAGCATAGAAACAGAAGTCATAAGTACTAAAATAGGTGTGTTTAGTTCATGTGCTGAATCTTTTATAAATTTATCCATAGATTCAACTTTTTCTCGTACTGGCTTTAAAAGAAGTTTTGCTAATAAATAAGCTATAAAGCCTACAAATATAGAACTAAAAATAAGTATTAAAACCATAATAATTTTTAATTTATTTTTATCCTGTACTCCTGTACAAGTTTGTATTGCAATATATCTAATAGGAATATTCTTTTCATAAAGATATGTCACATAATATGTATACTCTTGAGTTTCATACAGATTTTTTTTCAAAGTAAGCTCTTGTTCTTTGTGCATATTTGAAAAAATTAATTTTTTATTTTCATCAAAAAGTGCATATTGTATATCTTTATGTTTTAATTTTATTGGTTTTAGCTTTTCTTTATTCATGTATGAGTTTAATATTTGTGATTTTATTTCATTTGCTGCATTTGACATTTGCATATTACAATGTTCTGCAACTGATTTTAATTCATTTTTATAATAAAAATACAATAATAATCCAACAAGAAGTATTACAGAACCTACGTAAATAGATAAAAAACTAATAAGTGCTTTTCTTTCATCTTTATTCAAATTTATATCCTATTGATCTAATTGTTTTTATTCTATCTTTTCCAAGCAACTCTCTTAAGTTTTTAATATAAACTCTTATTGTTGCATCTGTTGGCATATCTTCATAAGTCCAAACATTTTGAAGTAACTCTTCACTTGAAATAACTCTATTTTTATGTGCACAAAAATATTTTAAAATATCTCTTTCTTTTAAAGCTATTTTTTTGATACTATTATCAATTTTAAGTTCACAAGAGTTAGGAAAAAAACTTATATTTTCACAAAGTTTTAACTCTTCATCTTGATTAATAAAAAATACCTTGCAAAGTTTCATAATTCTTTGGTCAAGCTCTTCTAAATCAAAAGGCTTTTTAATATAATCATCAACTCCATTTTCAAAAGACTCTTTTAAATGCTTAGTATCTTGATATGCAGTTAATACAATAATTGGTGTTCTATTTTTGTAATCTTCTCTTAATGCTTTTAAAACTTCTAAACCTGACATTAAAGGAGTATTTATATCAAAAAGTGCAAAATCTACTTTATTATCAATTAAATATTCCAAAGCATCTTGCCCATTTGTTTTTGCAATAACTTCATAGCCTTTATCTTCAAGATGAAAACTAAGTAAATCACTTAAAGCACTATCATCTTCTAATAGTAAAACTTTCATAACGCCACTTCCTTTAAAAAACATATTTTATACAATTTTTGTTTATAATATGTGTATTAAAGTGTTATAGCAAAATTTACTATAAAATATCCACCTACACTTAACCAAATAAACAGTATAGAAGCTAAAATAACTGGTTTTAATCCCACTTTAAAAAATGACTTAAAATCTGTATTTATTCCCAATGCCATCATAGCCATTGCCAAACAAAAAGTATCAATATTATTTATTGTATTTATTATTGAACTATCAATCAAATTAAATGAATTAAATAGTGCAACTAATATAAAAAATATTGCAAACCAAGGAATTGTTATTTTTGTTTTCTCTTTTGATGTTGATGTTTTTGCTAAAAAAAGCATTAATATAATCAAAAAAGGAGCTATTAACATAACTCTTATCATCTTAACAACAACTGCATCTTTTGCAATAATATCATTTGAAATACTATTTGCTGCACCAACTACATGAGCAACTTCATGTAAAGTTCCTCCTATGTACATAGCCATACTTTTTGGTAAAAAGTTTATAAAATCAATACTATATAAATATGGATATAAAAACATTGCAACTGTTCCCAATAAAACTACAGTTGAAACTGCAATTGAACTTTTATAAGCTTTATTTTTCAAAACAGCTTCTGTTGCTAAAACTGCTGCTGCTCCACAAATAGCACTTCCAGCACTTGTTAAAATTGTTATTTCTTTATCTAGTTTTAATATCTTTACACCAATAAAATATCCCAAAACAAAAGTTGAAAACACTACTATAACTGCAACAATAATTGCTTGAAACCCAACATCATATATCTCTGTAAATGTCAATCTAAATCCATAAAAAATAATTGCTGTACGAAGCAATGTTTTTGTAGCAAATGAAAATGAATTTTCAAATTTTGGACTAACTTTTACTTTAAAGATATTTGTAAAGATCATTCCAATCAATATTGCAACAATTAAAAAAGAAAATCCTAGATTTTCAATTAATTGCAAACTTGAAATATATTTTGCTAAAGCTGTAAGAAGTGCTAAAAAACATAGTCCTAAATAAAAATTTTTATCTTTAATATTCTCTTTCATTATAATTTTCCTTTATATTTGTGAAAGTATATAATTTATATTTTAATTTGTAAAATTAATTATTTTTGTTATAATCATAAATATTTTTAATAAGGAATATTATGTTTACTTTAAAAGAGTTAGATATTTTTTTTAAACTTTGTGAAAACTCTCATATTTCAAATCTTGCAAAACAGATTAATTTAACACAATCAGCAATCTCAATTTCATTAAATAGCTTAGAAAAAAAAATTGGAGAAAATCTTTTTGATAGAGTAGGAAAGAAGTTAGTATTAAATGAAAGAGGAAGATTTTTTAAAAATAAGGCTATAAAGCCTTATTTAGAACTTAAAAATTTAAAAGATAGTTTTAGTGATGATTTATTAAAAGGTGAGTTAAAAATTGCTTCAAGCAAAACATTTAATAGTATTAATTTATCTTCATATATTTTTGATTTTATTTCAAATCATGAAGTAAGTATTACAAAATATTCTCAAAATACAAAAGAGATAATTGAAGAAGTTTTAGATTCAACTATTGATTTAGGTTTTATTGAAAAAGAGTTTGATGATTCAAATATTATAAAAGAAAGAATTGCAAGTGACTCTTTAATAATAGTAACAAGTGATGAAACTCTTTCAAAAAAAGAGTACTATATAGACCAATTATATAGCAAAAAATGGATTTTAAGAGAAAAAGGTTCTGGCACAAGAGAAGTGTTCTTAAGTAAATTAAAATATCTTGATGAATTTAAAATCACAATGGAAATATCAAACTTTGAAGAGATAAAAGACATATTACTTCAACACAAAGATACACTTACTTGTATTTCAAAACTAGCAGTAAAAAAAGAGTTAGAAAAAAAACAACTTTTTGAAATAAAAACAAAAAATCTAAAATTTGATAGAGAGCTTTATATGATTTATCATAAAAATAAATATAAAAGTAAACTCTTTTTAGAGTTTACTTCATACATAAAAAAATGTTTTAAGAAGTTTTAAAATCACTCTTTTTTTGTTTTGCATTTACATTAATACCAAAATAATCAAGTAACTTTAACTGAATTACTATATAAATAATACAAGTTATAAAAGAGATAAGTGTCCCTAGAAATATTCCAAGTATTGGGTATGTAAAATGTACACTTACACAAAATATAACAATACTACTTAAACCAGATGGTGTATTTTTAAGTATTGTTCTTGCTTGATTACTACTATGATTAAAATGAACTATTAAAAGTAAAGGAAACATCATACTTGGAAATGCTGAAAAAATACCTGCAATATTTACAGGAGCAATTTTTGGTATTGATGTTACTAGTAAAAATATAACAACTGTTAAAATAGTTCTTAAAAGTAAATCTTTAAATGTAATTTTTGTATTTATTTTTTTTGCATTATCAGGTATTTTTGCAAAATAGATTGTTGCTAATGTAATTATTGTAATTACTGCAATTGGTGTAAAAACAACATGTATTGGTACATGAGCTAGTATAAATGCAGCTACTAAATAAAAAACAAAAGATACAATAATACTTACAAATATATCAAATTTTCTTTTATAAAAGGTACTAATATAATATCCTATTATAAAAGACAACAATGCAAGTAAACCATGAATATTGTATAAAGATGCTTCAACAGAATAGTTTATTCCATGCTCAATTGCAAAAAAAATCAAAACAATCATTGTTCCTAATGGAAGTCCTGATAAAATCCCAGATAATTTTGCACTAACTTTTTCAGCGATAATTGAAAGTGTTATTACGATTACTACAGCAGTTACTGCTTTTATAATTAGAAGTTCCATTGTCTCTACTTGTTAGAAAATAAGCAGATATCATACCACTAAAAAGTTAATTTAATTATAAAGTTAATAAAAATAGTAGAAAAAAAGTTTTTCTACTATCTAAAGTTATCAAATACTAAAGGTGCTTTAAGCTCTAAGCTTTTTAAATGTTTCATAATTGTTTGTAAATCATCGATATTTTTTCCAGTTACTCTTATCTCTTCACCTTGATTAACTGCTGTTACTTTTAATTTCAGTTTTTTTATTTCAGTTTGAATTGTTTTTGCTTCTTCTTTTTCTATTGTATCAATAATTTTAAATGTAATTTTTCTATTTCCACCACTTGCATCTTCTGCTTTTAACTCTTCAAGAGAATTAATAGAAATATCTCTTTTATTCATTTTTGAAATTAATATATCTTTAATTGCATCAACTTTATTATCACTTGCACTTACTATAGATAAAGTTTTTGTAGTTTGATTTAAATCTATCTCTTTTTTTAAACCTTTAAAATCATATCTATTATCAACCTCTTTTTGAGCTTGAATAACTGCATTTTTCATCTCTTGCATATCAAGTTTTGCCGAAATATCAAAATGATGTTCTTTTGCTTTTGCCATTATTATCCTTTTTAAAATTTATTAAATATTTTAACAATTTAAATAAAAAAATCTCTTAATTATAATCTAACCTTTATAATTTTGTATAATTATTTTAAAATTCGCTCCAAAGTACTCTTTATTATCAAAAGTTTGTGAAAAGTTTTCTACATTTATTTCTGCATTAACTTTATTTAAAATAGACTTACACATATAAAGTCCAAGTCCTGTACCTTTATCATCAGATTTTGTTGTAAAATATGGTTCAAAAATATTTTCAATAATTGCCTTATCAATTCCACCTGCATAATCTTTTACTTCTATTATTATATCATCACCCATTGATATAACATCAATATCTATTCTTTTTATTTCACAATTTTTCTCTTTTATTATATCTCTTGCGTTATTTAATACATTTAATAATACTTGAATAAGCTCATTTTCATATCCAACTGTTTTTAAATCTTTATTTATAGTATTGTAATTAATACTAACTCCAAGAGATTTATATATGTCATTTATTAGATTTATTGTTTTATGTATTACTTCATCAAGTTTATAAATTGTTTTATCTTTTTGTTTAAAGAAATCTCTAAAATCACTCATTGTATTTGACATAAGATTTATTTGCTTTTTAATTGATTGATTATCTTTACTTAAAGCATCATCATCATTTTGTTTTAGTTTCAATCTTAATTCAATCCCCGAATTTATCATACTAATAGCATTTAAAGGTTGTTTCCATTGATGAATAATCATAGATACCATCTCACCAATATTTGCCATTTTGCTTTGTTGTACTAAATGCATATCTTTTTGTCTATTGTTTGAAACTTCTTGTTTTACTCTATTTTCAAGCTCAGCATTTATAATAGTTAGTTCTTTTGTTTTCTCTTTTACTTTTTCTTCAAGATGTTCATTTAATTCATTTTGCTCAACAATTAAATTTTTGATTTTTGAAGCCATCTTATTAAATGACTTTTCTAGTTTTCCAATTTCATCATTTGATGTCTCTTTAATCCTATAATCTAACTCATTATTCGCAAATCTTTTAGTTCCAACTAATAGTTTATCAATTTTTGAAAGAATATAGTTTGACATCCAAATTGCTATTGCTATTACTAATACTACCATTATAAAAGTAATAACTGTAAGTTCATTTATAAGTGATTTAATAAAAGATTTTATTTCAAAATTATTTCCATCTACAATCTCTTTCATATTAATTGTTTGTTCATGTAGTATTTTTCTAACATCATTTCTTGTTTTATTTGCAGCTGCATGAAATTCATCAACATTTGCACCAATAGTTACAAAACCAAATCCTCTCTTACTATTTGCATACTTACCTGTATAGTATGGTATTGTTGCTGCTGTTGATAGTTTCCATATATTACTCCAATATATTATAAATGATCCATATCCTCCATTTTGTGTTAACTGCATCCAACCTTGACATTGTGGAGCAAAG
>NZ_JBSRRO010000046.1:0-21780 GCF_055140965.1 Malaciobacter sp. | reverse complement strand
GATTTGTTTTTGCTGTTGTTGCTAGTGCTTCTCCTAAGGCATTTACTCCTTTCATTACTGACAACATTCTTGCTTTTAATTTTGGTGATATCTCTATTTTTTTTGTGTAGTCATCATTTGAGTATGATTCTAAACTATCTTCTATATTATGCATATGAGTATCTAAAGAATCAAGCATTTTATTAACTGTTTTTTTCAAAGTAGCAATCATAGGATTATTTGTATTTGCTTTAATTCTACATTGGAAAATACCTTGATCTACTTTATCAGTAGTTAAAACAATTTCTCCAATAACTTTAATATCATCTTTTATTCTTATATCAGTAGATTCAATTAATCTATTCCATTTTTGGAACATTTCATCAAGGTCTTTATTGCCTGTTTTTTCAATATACTTAAAATTGTTCTGTTCATATTTAACAAAGCTAACAAATTGCTCAAAATACTCATCGATTATTTTTAACTCTTTTTTTGATACAGAACCAAACATTAATGCACCTTTTTATAAGATTTATTTATTTTATCTATTATAAACTTAAACTTTATTGTTTTTTTATAGCCTCAATTTTAGCAGTAGCTATATATTTTGGTGTTTGCAATGATACAATATCATCAATTTTTAAACTATCTAAATCAATTATTTTTTCATCTTTACTTAATTGAACAAAACCCTTTTTCTCTTTGTTCTTTGGATTGCTTAATTCAAAAGAGTTTTTTAACATATTTAAACTATTTTGTGAAGAGATAATAATATTTGAAAATCTATTTTCAAAGCTTTGCTTTAATATTTTTATTTCAGATGCAATAAGATTAAACTTTGACTCAATAGAGTTTTGTTCATACATTCTTTTCAAATGTATTATGTTTTGCTCTTTAGTATATAAAATATTTTTATATCTATTTTCAAACTCTTTATGTAAACTATCTAAATAAATTCTATGTTCATTTATATCAGGCAAAGATATTTCAATTGCATTTGAAGGTGTTGCAGCTCTAACATCAGCAACAAAATCAGAAATTAAAAAATCAACTTCATGTCCAACAGCTGAGATTATAGGGGTATTTGCTTCATATATGGCATTTGCAACTATTTCCTCATTAAAAGCCCACAAATCCTCAATACTTCCTCCACCACGACCTACAATCATAATATCACAAGCTAAACTATCTGCATACTTAATAGAATTTACTATATCATTTTTTGCCATTTCACCTTGTACTAAAGTAGGAACTAAAATAAACTCAACCAAAGGCCATCTATTTGTTGCAACTTTTTTCATATCTTCTATTGCTGCACCTGTTGGTGAAGTTACAAGCACAATTTTTTTGGGATATTTTGGTAAGCTCTTTTTTCTTTGTGAATCAAAATAACCTTTTTCTTGAAGTCTCTTTTTTAACTGCTCATAAGCTAAGGCCAAAGCTCCTTGACCTGATGGCTCAATTCTAGAACAAATTAATTGATAACTTCCTCTTGGAGTATAAACAGTAAGATTACCTCTTATATTTATTTTTTGCCCAACTTCAAGTTTAAATTTCAAATATTTAGTATTGCCTCTAAACATTACACATGAAATTGTTGATTTATCATCTTTTATTGAAAAGTAAATATGTCCTGAACTATGATAAGTAAGGTTAGAAATTTCACCCTCTACATATGTTTCTAAAAAAGTAGTTTCTAAAAGTGATTTTATTTGAGTATTTAAAGCTGTAACTGTTAGTGGTGCGTTCATTTTTCCTCTTTACAATAGGGCTTCAACGCCCTATTTTAAACTTTTCTTGCTATTATTAGTGTTGAAATATTCATAGAAAAAGCTTTTGTATAAATTGGCTCTAATCCAGCCTCTTTTAACTCTTTGCATAAATTATCAGTAGTTAAAAACTCATCAATAGAGTTTGGTAAGTATGTATAAGCTTCTTTATTTTTTGTAATTATTCCACCAAGTGTTGGCAAAATTTTATTCATATAAAAATCTGTCAAATAATCAATTGGTGAAGTTTTTTCATTTTTTGTAAATTCACTAATTACTACAAGACCATTTTTCTTTAAAACTCTTGCAAATTCATAAAATGCTTCTTGTCTTTGCACTACATTTCTTATTCCATAGGAAATAGAAATAATATCAGTTGATTCACTTTCAAGTGGCATATCAGAAGCTCCTGCTTCTATAAATTCAACTTCTGGCAATTTCTTTTTTGCAACATCCATCATACCAACACTAGGATCAATTCCTACAATATTCTCAATCTCAATTGCATTTTGCTTTGCTATTTTTAACCAAAAATCTATCATATCTCCAGTTCCACATGCAACATCAGCAATTTTTTCTATTTTACTCTTATCATAAAAATCAAATGTTAACTTACAAGCTTTATTTCGCCAACTTTTATCAATTCCCATGCTAAGTACTCTATTTGCAATATCATATTTTCCAGATATATCATTAAACATTGATACAATTTTTTCTTGTTTACCCATTTATATTCCTAAATTATAATAAAAATTTTCCCACAAAAATACCAATAATAAACCCTATATTTATCATAATAAGGGATTTTAAAACAGTAAGTTTTGCATTCATTTTTGGTATTTGAGTTAATACTTGTTTTTGTTTTTCTAAAGACTTTTCTAATTCAGTTGATGATTCAGTTAAAGTCTTTGTTGATGTATTAATATCTTTAAATGATTTCCTAAGTGCAAGTTCAGAAAACTCAAGCCTTTCAACTATCTCTTTGGCTTGTTTAAAGCTCATTTCACTCATTTTTTAATTTCTATCCATCTATCTAAATCATTAAAAATTCTATTTAATACACCAAGTACATAATCCTTTGCTTCTGTTTGAATTCTTCTAAAAAATAGATATTTTCTAGCTTTTTCAACATCGCCTAGCTCTTTTGCCTTAATTGCTTTTGCAGCAAAATCTGTATTGTTATAAGCCATTTCCCATACAGTACTTCCTAAATATCTACTCATTGTAATAATTTTATCATTTTTTACAGGAAAGTACTTTGGATCTTTTACAAAATCATATAGTGCTGAGTTAGTTCCTAAATATTTATGCCCAAAAAAGTTAATAAACTGCTCTTCAATATAATCAGGCTCCATTGAAATAGCTCTATTTAAAGCAAATATCATATTTTGTTCAGGATTGCTCTCTATTTTTTTTATTTTTTTCATAGTTGCAATTGCATTCTTTCCATCAAGCTCACCATCACCTAAAGGAATAATCCATTTGATATTTCCAAAAGAACCAACTTTTTTTATCTCTTCTAGTACAAGTGATGAAGTTTTGTTACCACCAACATCAACTATAATTTCATGGTTATCATCCATTAAAATTAGTTCATCTAAATCTGATAATTTATTTGTTCCAAGCATTTGCTTTTCAACTATTTCTGTTCTTGTAAAAGACCTACTATCATTATTTTCGTCATCTATTTCTATATATTTGATTTTTTTACCATGTTTTTTATAAAGGTATGGAGCAATAACTTGCATTGCAACAGTAGACTTACCTACTCCACCTTTTGTTTGTGGAATTATAATCATCAATTAATCCTTTGGATTGCGTTTCATAAATTCGACAATTTTGCCATGAAACCTACTATAAATTTCATTTAGTGATATTTCATAGCCATAAAGCTTGACTATTTTATCGTAATTTTCATTAATTCCATATACTAGCCATGTCTGTATATCATCATATGAGTCAAATTCATATCCAAAACGAAAAAGTAGTCTTGCTGTATATTTATCAACTACCATATACTCTTGTTTGCAAGCATAACACAAAATTGCATCTTTTGTCTCTTGTCCTATTCCTTTTTGGGAAAGTAACCAAGAAGAGTTAGTAGATTCTTTAAACTTCTCAAAATTGCCATACTCTTCTATTATATTTATACAAAGTTGTTTTAATCTTTTTGATTTTTGATTTTTAAAGCCACTTGGTGCAATTGCATTTGTTAATAAAACAATATCACTATTTGCTAAATTTTCTAAATTTAAATAGTCTAAAGATTTCAAGTTTTTTAAAGACTTTTCTACATTAGTCCATTTTGTATTTTGTGTTAATATTGAACCAACAACTATTTCAAAATCATCACTACTTGGCCACCAATATCTTGGTTCTTTTTCTATTAGATTTAAAGCTTTTAAAAACTCTAAAAGCTCATAAGAATTACTCAATGATTGCATCTGTTATTATTAACTCTTGTTTATTGCATAGTTTTTTTATTTTAAAAGCATTTATTGCTTTTCCATCATCTATATCAATTACCATCATTTGTAGAATTGATTTGCATGAATTTGGAATTTGAAAGTGTCCTCCAAGTCCAGTTGTAGCTTTCAAAATAGGAACTTTACTATCCATTCCTATTACATTATCCCTACAACCTGTTAAGCCAATATCAGTTAAATATGCTGTTGAGCTTTCAATTTGCAAATCATCTGTACTTATATGAGTATGAGTACCACAAATCGCACTAACTTGCCCTTTTAGCATCATAAAAATTACTCTTTTTTCACTTGTAGCTTCCCCATGAAAATCAACAAATATATTTTTAACATTTTCTTCATGTAGTGATTGTACTAATTTTTTTGCCCAATTAAAAGGATTCTCAACAGTAGGCATAGCAAATTGACCCATTAAGTTTATAACAGCTAATTTTTCACCATTTACTTCAACTACTTTTATACCACTTCCTACTAAGCCTAAAGGATAATTATCAGGTCTTAATACAGGCTTAGTTTCAAGTAAAGTTATCATCTCTTTTTTCTTATCAAAAGAGTGATTACCCCCTGTTATAATATCTATTCCACACTTTAATAACTCATCACAATTTTTAATTGTCAAACCAAAACCATGAGAAGCATTTTCTGCATTTGCAATTACATAATCAATTTCAAACTTTTTTCTTATTGTTTGTAAATTATCTTTTATTATTTTTCTTCCAGGTCTTCCTACAATATCACCAATAAACGCTATTCTCATTTAAAATCTTTATTTTAATTTTTTAAAATTGTATTGTAATTAACATTTAGATTGTATTAGTCATTTTTAAACTAAAAAATATTATATATTTCTAGCACAAGTTATTGCACTTGAGAAGGCAAATTGAAAATTATATCCACCAAGTTCACCTGTTACATCTAAGCATTCACCTAAAAAGTAAAGATTTTTTTGTTTTAGACTTTCCATAGAGTTTACATCAATTTGCTCTGTTTTAATTCCACCTTTTGTAACTTCTGCTTTTGTATATCCAAAGTTTCCTGCTGGTGAGAACTCATAATTATGAATTAGACTTAAAGCGTCTAAATCCTGTTTTGTTAAAGTACTACATGACTTATCTTTTACTTTAATTGATTCTAAAAACTCTTGTACAAATCTTTTAGGAAGTGGAAGTTTTGAACTAATTAATGCATTTGATTTTAATAGCTCTTTATAGTTTTGTTTTGGCAAAAAATCAAAACTTATTTTTCCTTTTTTCCAATAAAGTGAGCTATTTAAAATAAGTGGTCCTGAACAACCTTTATGTGCAAATAAAAGTGAAGCATTAAAACTTTTATCTTCTACTTTTACTTTTGCCATAATTGATAAACCACTTAATTTCTTAAACCAAAACTGCTCTTTTTGAACAGTAAAACCTACTAAAGCTGGGTCAAGTTTTGAAATATCATGACCAAATTTTTTCGCAATATCATATGCAATACTACTAGCACCCAAAGAAGCATAAGATAAACCACCACTAGCTACTACTAATTTTTTAGCTTTAATAATAGTATTTGAAGTTTTAATTATAAAAACCTCATCTTTAAAATCAACATCATCTACTTTTGTATTTAATATTTTCTTTACATGTGTAGTTAGTTTTGTAAACATATCAATTACATCTTGTGAACTTTTACAAAAATATGTTCCCTTTATTAATTTTGGATTAATTTTTGGATAAACACCATTTGAATTTAAAAATTTAATTAAGTCATCATTTGAAAAATTTCTTAATACTTTTTTAATAAACTCTTTATTACCAAGATAATTATCACAAGTAACTAAGCTATTAGTGATATTACACTTTGCTCCACCACTTACTTTTATTTTTTGAGCAATTTTATCATTTGTCTCAATAATACAAGTTTTTCTATTTTTTAAAGAAGATGCCAACATTAAACCACTAGCACCCGCTCCTATAATTGCTATTTCGTAGATATCTCTTCCTTTATACACTTAAATATATTAGTATCATCTATGTATTCATACTCTAATTTATATCCATTTGCTTTTAAGATATTAAAAACAATATATAAACCTAAGCCAAAAGAGTTTGAGTTATTTTCATTGGAACCAAAGAAAGGTTCATAATATGACTTTAAATCATGTTTGAGCATTACTCCTTTATTTTCAAAGATTATATTTTCGCCCTCAGATTTAATAGTAACTTTTTTATCCTTTGAATATTTTATTGCATTATCAATTATATTTTTAACTGCGACAGAAAATAGTTTATAATTTACAAACACTTTTTTATTTTCATATTTTTGTTCTACATTTTCATTATCTATCATTAAAATATCAATTGCATTATCAACGATATCATCTATATAATAATAGTTTTTTTCAATATTTTTACTTGAAGAGATAAGCTCTTCAATTGAAGCAAATTCATTTATTAGTGATTCTAATCTATTGAATACTTCTCTTAAATTATCAGCTGTATGTTCAGTCTTTTTTATTTCTACTAAAAATTTCCCTTTTGTAATTGGTGTTTTTAATTCATGCATAATGTTTCTAATAAAAACATTTCTTGCTTCTTTTATGCTTTTTAATTTTATTGCAGTATTTTTAAACTCTAAAGCTAATTGGGAAACTTCATCTTTTCTATTTGTATCACAACACTCAAAATCAAAATTCTCATCACCTAAATGCTTCACTTTATCTTTTAATATTTTCAAAGGCATCAATTTTCTTAAAGTTATCAAATACATCAATACAATAGTTATAATAACTATTCCAAAAACAAGAAAAATATATAATTGTGTTAAATTTGCATGGGGAATATTATCTCTAATTAGTAAACTTTTTCTATGTTTTTTCATATAAATATAATTTTTATTTTTTAGTTTTAGTACTCTAAATACAGTTCTGTTTCTAAAATTCTTTTTTTCTACTAATATTTTTGTTTTAGGATTATATGTTATTTTGTTTATTTGTTTTTTACTTGTAAACATTGTATAGTTAATCTCTTCAAGAGTTTTTAAGAAATCATTATCAACAACACCTCTATTATGCTGTCTTAAAACCATTTTTATAATTGGTATATATTTTTCAAGTAGTTGTTCTTCTTTATTTTGATAGTTATGGGTCATCAAAATAGTAAAACTTGCTATTACTAAAATAACTGAAATTATAAAACTTACTGTAATTGTAAAAAATATTGATTCTCTATTCATTGTAAAAATTTATACCCCATTCCTCTTATAGTTTGTAAATAAATAGGTTCTTTTGGGTTATCTTCAATTTTTTGCCTAATTCTATTAATAATAACAGCTAAAGATCCAGAACTCTCATAATCATGATTTAGCAAATCAGAATTATCAAAAATCTCTTCTCTTGTTACAACAAATCCCTCTCTTGTTAGTAATAAAGATAAAACTTCATACTCAGCAGCTGTCAATTTGATATATTTACCTTTTTTTGTTATCTCTCTTTTTTCAATATCTAGTTTAAAAAGTTTTTTCTTATCCTCTTTTACATCTTCATTGTTTTGATTATACCTTCTAAGAATTGTTTTTATACGAACTTCTAATTCTCTTGGATCATATGGCTTTGGTAAATAATCATCTGCACCTAATTGTAAAGCTGTAACTTTATCTGTAATATCACTTCTTGCACTTGAAATAATAATAGGAATATTGAACTTTTCTACTACTTCTTTACACACATCAAGTCCATCCATTCCAGGAAGTGTTAAGTCTAAAATAAGCAAATCATATTTATGTATTCTTAAACTTGAAAGAGCCAAAAATGGCTCTTCAAAATTTGTAACTTCTATATTAAACTGCTTTAAATATTGTGTTAGAAGATCTGCTAATTGAATATCATCTTCCACCATCGCAATTTTAATCAAAATTTATCCTTTGTATCTACTAGTTCTTAAATCCAACAATACTTTAAATTGCTCTTTTTGTTTATTTGTTAAAACATTATAAATATCTTCTATCATTTGAGCTTTTAATTTTATCATATTCTCTCTTTTAGAAGTAACTATTTTAATATATTTATCTTTATCAAAGCTTGATTTTGTAAAAGCTTCACCAATAGTTTGTCTTTTAGCTCTTGTTTTTAAGATAATATCTCTAATATCATTTCTTTGCTCAACTGTTAAATCTAACTGTCTTACAATTCTTAATACTCCCATTCCTTTTGAGTAACCAGAACCTCTTTTCATCATCTTAGAGTTTTGATAATTATTTACACAATTATAGTTCCCACCTTTATAGTTTTGTGCACTATTATAATTTTTTCCTTGGTTATTTTGCATATTACAATTACCTTGCATTCCATTACCATATGCAAAAAGACCTGATGCTAAAACTGTACTTGCTATTACACTTGTTAAAATTTTCATTTTAATCTCCTTTAATTTGTATATTGAAATTATATACTTAGGTTTTTAACAGCTTATAAACTACATGTTAACCAAATCTTAATCATAGTTAATTTATATACAAAGAGAATATTATAAAATTCACTTATTTTAAATATAAAATATAATTAATTTATACCTATTTTTTTGATAGAATATATTTACTATATTTAAGTAGGAGAAAGTATGTTTAGAAGAGATTTTTTTAAATTTTCCATGTTTAGTACCATAGCCTTAAACTTTAATAACCTACAAGCTAATACTTCTTTTAATAAAAATAACAATTATTTAAAAACTACTATTGCAATATGTGGTGCTGGCTTTGCTGGACTTTCTTGTGTAAAAAGATTAAAAGAGTTAAAACCAAATTTAGATATCACTTTAATAGAAAAAAATAGTAGCTTTAGCTCTTGTCCTTTTTCAAACCAATGGTTAACTAACATTTCAAATATCTCATATGAGGATTTAAATTTTAGTTATTATAACAGTATAAATAGATATAACTATAATTTTATTAATGAAAAAGTTGTAAATATAGATAAAGATAAAAAACTTCTTTATATGTCTAATAATAAAATCTTAAAATATGAATATTTGATTTTATCAACAGGTATTGATTATGATTATGAAAAGATTTTTAAAGATAATGAAAAAATCAAACAATGTAAATTTAAAGCACCAGCAGGATTAAAGCCAGGAAGTGAACACTTAGCTTTAAAAAAAATGATTCAAAACTTTAAAGGTGGAAACTTTATAATCTCTATTCCAAGTGGAGCATATAAATGCCCACCAGCACCATATGAAAGAGCTTGTTTAATTGCACAATATTTTAAATCAAATAAAATCAAAGCAAAGGTTATAGTATTAGACCCAAGAGAAAAACCTGCATCAAAAGCAAATGAATTTTTAAATGCATTTAATACTTATTATAAAGATTATATAAACTATAAGCCATACACAAATTTTAAAGATATAGATTTTGAAAAAAAAGAGATAACTTTTGAAAGCTTTGATATGCTAGAGCTTGATTATAAAACAAAAAAACTCTCTTTTGAAGAAGCAAATATTATTCCTCCAAATAAAGCAAATAAATTAATACAACTTGCAAAACTTGAAACAAACAATGGTTTTGCAAAGTTACAAGAACCAACTTTTAGGTCAATTAGTTCTCCTTACATTTATGTAGTAGGAGATGCACAAGGACAATATCCATTTCCCAAATCAGCTCAAATGGCAAACTCATGTGCTTATGTTTTAGCGCAAGAGTTAATAAGTAGATTAGATAAGAAAACTTTTGATTACAAGTCAAATCTACCAGGAAATGTTTGCTATTCCATGATTACTAAAACAAAAGCTGTTTCAATAATGCATGAATATTCATATAAAAATGATAAATTAAAAGTTAAAGCAGAAGTTTCAAATATAAGCAAAGAAGTAGCACAAACCGCAAAAGCTTGGTATTTTGGTTTAACAGAAGATATCTTAGGATAGAATTTAAATAAATCTTACTTAAAGGAAGAATTATGAGAGTTTTAATACTTTTTTCAATACTTAACTTTTCTTTATTTGCTTCAAATCTTCAAATGCTTCAAATAAGTGGAGTAAAAGCAAATATTGATAATAAGCAAATTATTATTGAAAGAGAAGTTCCAAGTGAATGCATAGAGTTTGGAATGGTTCCAGAACTTTTTTGGAGTGAAGATTTTGCAAGTAAGAAGGTTTCTTCAAAATGTAAAAAGAGCTTTATAACGACAAAAGGAGTTGTTTTACCCATAAAGTATAATGAAAATATTAAAACTATTGGAGAACTTGAAGTTTTAGATTTCATAAAAAATAGACTATTAAAAGAACCACAAAAATATGCACTAATAGATGTAAGAAGAGAGTCATGGTTCAAACTAGGAACTATTCCAACTGCTATAAATATTCCTTTTGATGAGTTTGAAAAAGATGAGTTTTTTATGGATTTATTTGAAAATAGTATGAAAAAATTAAATGTAAAAAAAATAGATAGTAAATATAGTTTTAAAGATGCAAAAAAAATAGTAATATTTTGTAATGGAGCTTGGTGTAAGCAATCTTTTTATGCTATTAATAATCTAATAAAAATAGGCTATCCACAAAAAAAAATCTTATGGTATAGAGGTGGAATACATAGTTGGAACTCTATGTCTTTTACTTTATATAAACCAAAAAGTAATGATTAATCATTACTTTTTTCATTGATTATATATCCACACCCAGGAACACTTTCAATTAATTTCAAATAGCTTTTTGCTCTTATTTTTTTACACACATTCTCAAAGCTTCAATACTCATACTTTTTTCTTGCCATACATAACTTTCAATAGTTGTAAAATCAACTACTTTATTTATATTTGACATAAGCAAATGAACTAACTCTTTTTCTGTTTTTGTAAGTTTTATTAATTTGTACCCATCATACAAATTCTTTGAACTACAATCATAATGAAAATCATCTTCTAATTTTATACTTGAGTTATAGATATTTTTTGTTGCCATTAAAAGTGCTGTTTGTAACTCTTCAATTCTTATAGGTTTTCTTAAATAACTATATGCACCTTGATTAATACTTTCAAGCATATTTTCAGAACTATCATATGAAGTCATAATAATTATAGGCAAATGTGGGCAAATTTCATGTAAAGCTTCTGCCATTTCTAAACCACTCATTTCTGGCATATTTATATCAGCAATAACAACATCAGGCTTATTTTTTTCATAAAGTTCAAAACCCTCAATCCCATTATTTGCAATATCAACTTTTTTACAATAAAAATTTAATGACTGATGAATCACATGGGCAGTCATTTCATCATCTTCTACAATTAAAACATGAATATTTGATAATTTATTCAGTACCTTTGAATCAACCATTTTCTTCCTTTTGAGATGGTAATACAATTAAAAACTCAGTAGGATTACTATAGTTTCTAATAGATAAACTCCCCATTAATTTATTTTTTGCAATTAGCTTTGACAAATAAAGACCTTTTCCTGTACCTTTATCTTTTTTTGTTGTTGCAAAAGATTGAAATAGTTGATTTTCTATTTTTTTAGAAATACCACAACCATAATCTTTAAAACTAATATAAAAGTTATTATCTAATAGTTTAATCTCTACTTCAATAGTTTTTGAATAACTTTTATCTTCTATTATAGCATCTTTTGCATTATGCATTAAATTTGCAACTATTTGTTGAAACTCGTTTTTATAATTTAAGCAAGTCATATCTTCTCTTTCATCTTTTTTAATTTCTAAATTTATCCCAAGAGTTTTAAAGTGAGGGGAAATTATATAAAAAACTTCATCAATTGCTTTATCTACTTGAAATTTTTGACATTTTTTACTTGGTTTATAAAAGTTTCTAAAAGTTTCAATTGTATCTGCTAAATAGTGAATATTTGTCATACAATGATTTAAATTTTCTTCAAACATCTCATCTGATAATCGACCAAATTGTCTAAATTGTAGTAAGTTTCCAACCATAATTGATAAAGAGTTTAAAGGTTGTCTCCATTGATGTGAAACAGCTGCAATCATCTCTCCTAAATCTGCCATTTTTGCTTGTTGAAAAAGAATATCTTCTTGCTCTTTTTTATAAATTTCTTCTTTCTCTTTCTCTGTTGCATCTTTTAATAATATCATAAGTCCTTGATATATTTTATCACTACTTAATACAGGAAGAATAGTTATTTCAAAATAATATGTCTCATTATTAAAAATAAACTCAAAACTATGCTCTTGACTTTTCTTAAAATGTTTTGCATAAGCAATCTTTTTATATATTTGTGTATGTATTTTTGAATCATAAATCTTAAAAATATTATTAGTAGCTTCTAAATAAGTATCATTAATATCTAGTTTATTTAACCTAAGATATTGTGTAAATAAAGAATTAAAAAATAAAATTTTATTTTTAGAATCAGCTATTAAAATCCCCCTATCACCATAATCAATAAAATGATTAAGTAATGTTTCTGTCTTTTTTAGCTTTTCATCACTAATATTTTGTTTTTTTGTATAAAGCATATTTAAAAATATAAATCCTAAAAGACTTAAACCATAAATAGTTAAATTTATAATAAGTTGCAGATTTATTTTTTCATAAACACTACTTTTATTAAGTTGAGCTATGATAAACCAATTTGATTGATTTATATGATCATGGGAAAAAATATACTCATTTAATTCATTATTTACAGTAGTAGTTCTTTCTTTAGTCAATAAGCCATACACAGAGTTTCTTAACTCTTGCTCTTTATTAGGATGCAATAAAATCTTTCCATGACGATCCATTAAGTATGCAATCCCATCATAAGGTAAAGGAATATCTAAAATCTCATTTCTTATATTATTTAAAGGTAAAATCCCACAAACAACTGCTTGCTTTTTGTTTTTTTCTAAAAATGGTGTACAAATAGCTACAACAACTTTTTTAAATCCTACATCATAATATGGATCAGTAATTGTAGTAGTATTACGATTTGTTGTTTTAATATACCAAGGTCTTCTAAAGGCTTGATTCATGCTCATTGTGGAGGTGTTGGAGAAGACATTCCAGTAAAAGAAGCAAGAGCTATTTTAGTTACAAGATTAAACAATATGCTATTTGGTGGTACAGGAGTACAAACAAAAGTTGTAAATATGTATAAAACATTTTTAAACAAAGATATTATTCCAACTATGCCATCACAAGGCTCTATGGGTGAAGCTGATATTACAATTTTAGGACACATTGGACTTGCTATGATTGGTGAGGGTCATGTTTATTATAAAGGTAAAAAAATGCCTACTAAAGAGGCATTTGAAAAAGCTGGTGTTAAAAAAATCTCTTTATTTGGTAAAGATGCATTATCAATTATTAGTTCAAATGCATATTCAGGTGCTTTAGCAGGACTAGCACTTGATGAAATGAAACAACTAGCTAATATTTCTAAATATGTTTATGCTTTAAGTTTAGAAGCATTAAATGGAAATATTGCTCCAATGCATACAGAAACTCAAAAATTAAGACCATTTCCTGGATATGTGGGAGCTGCTAAAAAAATCAATAAAATTTTAGAGGGTAGTTACCTTTGGGAAAAAGATACAACTAGAGCTTTACAAGATCCATTAAGTTATAGAGATGGAGCATATATTTTAGGAACATTAGATACTTCAATTAATAAATTAGATAATTTAATGAAAATCCAGTGGAACTCATCTGATGATAATCCAGGTGTAGCAATAGGTGCTGTATCAAAATCAGATAGATACCAAGAGAAAAAAGTATATGTAAATGGAAAAGATTTCAAAGGTGCTGTTATTCCAACTGCAAACTTTGAGCCTATGCCATGGGTAGTTGAATTTGAAGCAAATGCTATTGTATTAGCACATAACTCTTTAGCATCAGCACAAAGATCAAATAAACTATTAAAACCTCAATTTACAAAATTAACAAGATTTTTAGGTACAAAAAATACTGTACATGCCTTTGGTGCAATGCAAAAACCATTTGTATCTTTAGCAGCTAAAAACCAAGCTTTAGCTAATCCTATTTCTTTAAACTACTTACCAGTTGCAGGTGATATTGAAGATATTGCAACTAATGCACCTGAAGTATTAAAAAGAGTTAGAAAACAAATTGACAACTTATATCATATCTATGGTATGGAGTTATTAATTGCATCTCAAGCGATTGATTTAAGATTACAAAAAAATCCTAACTTAAAACTATCAGCAGAGACAGAAAAAATGTATAACGAGTTTAGAAAAGTTGTAGATTTCTTAGAGTATGACAGACCTTTAACTGATGACTTTAGAAATGCAGCTAAATTCTTAAAAGAGTACAAATAAATTAAAATGCAAGTTTTTTCATCATAGAATCCTAACTATGACAAGAAATTTTTCAAAGTTACACTCCTTGATTTAAAAAGGTTCTTTACAAATGTAAAGAACCTTTTTTATTTTCTCAAATATTGTAAGGTTGCAGATATAATGTCATCATCATCTTTTGAAGATGATTTTATACTTTGTTTTGTATCATCATTTTTTACAAATGTTATATTCATTTCATATGAACTTATTTGTTTTATACCTTTATTTATTGCATAAATCTTAATTAAAATAAGTTCTAAAAACTGCTTTGTAACAATATCTGGCTTACCAAATCTATCTTCCATCTCTTCTTCAATAGAATATACTTCTTCTTTGCTACTTGCTTTACTTAATCTTCTATATAATTCCAGTCTTACTCTATCTTCACTAATATAATCATTTGAAATATAAGCACTAATTGCAAGTTTGATATCAACATTTTTGTTCTCTTCTTTTGTTTCTCCACTTAAAGTTGCCAATGCATCTTCAAGCATTTTTAAATATAGTCCATACCCTATTTGTTTAATATGTCCACTTTGTGCTTCACCAACAATATTTCCACCACCTCTAATTTCTAAATCTTGATGGGCAAGTGCAGTTCCACTTCCAAGGTATGAATTTGACTCTAAAGCTACAAGTCTTTTTACAGCATCTTGCGTAATTTGCTTTTTATCTTCAACTACATAATAACAAAAACCTTCTTTGTCACTTCGTCCAACTCTTCCTCTTAGTTGGTGTAAATCAGCAATACCAAATCTATCAGCACCATCTATAATTATTGAGTTTGCATTTGGCAAATGAAGTCCTGATTCTACAATTGAAGTAGCTAATAATACATCAAACTCTTTATTTTCAAAAGCATCAATAATTTTTTCTGCATCTAAAGGTTTTATTTTAGAGTGAATAATTTCAACTTTGATATTTGGAACTATTTCTTCAATATCTGCTTTTTTAGCCTCAATTGAAGCGATGTTATTATGAACATAAAAAAGTTGTCCACCTCTTCTTTTTTCCCTTAAAATAATCTCTTTTATTAATTTATCATTATACTCTTTAACATAAGTTCTAACTCCTAATCTTTCAGTTGGAGGAGTTAATAAACTACTCATACCTTTTAACTTACTAAGTGCTAAATTTAATGTTCTTGGAATTGGAGTTGCACTCATAGAGAAAATATGAACATCTTCTCTTAATGCTTTTAATTTCTCTTTTTGTTTTACTCCAAACTTATGCTCTTCATCTATTACAACTAAAGCTAAATTTTTTGTTTTTATTCCAAGAAGAGAGTGAGTTCCTATTACAAACTTTATTTCACCACTTTCTAAACCTTTTTTAATATGATTTTTCTCTTTTGTAGTAGTTTTACTATCAAGCTTTGCTATAGTAATATCAAACTCTTTAAATCTTTTTGAGATACTATGATAATGTTGGGTTGCAAGTAGTGTTGTAGGACAAACAAAAACAGTTTGATAACCATCTAAAACCGTTGCTAAAATTGCATTCATTGCAACTTCTGTTTTTCCAAATCCCACATCTCCTGAAAGTAACCTATCCATTACTTTTCCACTACTTAAATCTTCAAAAATTTCTCTAATACTTCTTTCTTGATCTTTAGTATAAGTAAAGCCTGAGCTTTTTTGGAAATCTCTTAATATTTGTTTATTTGTATCTATTTTTATTCCATTTATAAGCTCTCTTGTAGCAGCAATTTTTATAATATCATTTGCTATTGCAAAAAGTTTATCTTTAACTTTTTGTTTTAGCTTAGCAAAACTTCCCTTACCTAATTTATCAACAACAGCATATGAACTTCCATCAGCAACATATCTATCTATTAAATCAAGATTTTCAACAGGAAGTAAAAGCTTATCATCTCCTGCATACATAACAATAACAAAATCTCTTTTTGCACCCATTACAGTTACAGGTTCTATTCCATGATATTTACCAATACCATGTTTTTCATGAACTACAAAATCACCCTCTTGAAGCTCATCAAGTACAAGTCTTACTCTTTTTTTTCTTCTTTTTTTAATCTCTTTGTTTAATGAAATTACTATTTGCTCATCACCAACAACATTAATAATATATGGTTTTATTACATAATTAATAGAAGAGTCACTAAGATCTAAATCAAAACTTTTTACTTTTGCTTCAGTTGATGAGATAATAGTAACTTTTTTTCCCTCATGAAAACTAATAAACTCTTTTATATTTGCTACATCAATCTCTTTATAGTTTCGTGACTGGGTAATTTGTGGAGTTTGTAAAAACTTCTCTTTAGCAACTCTTTTCTCTTCAAAAACATAAACTTCTTCTAATTCATCTAAGGCTTCAATTGTTATGTAAGTGTTCATATTTTGAGGTAAATATTCACCTAAATCATTTAAATACCAAAATCCTAAAGAGTGGATATCTTTTATAAATGCATCTGATTCTACTTTTTGAACTTCCTCATTTAACTCTTCAAAAGTCTGTTCATCTAAGGCCAAAAAAGCAGGATTAATTGAAAAACTCTCAATCTCTTCTTTAAAAGACTTTTGATCTTCAATATCAAACTTTCTAATACTTTCAATCTCATCATCAAATAAAGAGATTCTATAACCTATATCACTTCCTAAAGGACAAATATCTACAATATCACCTCTAATTGAAACTTCTGATTGACTTGTAACTATATCTACAAAATAATAACCCCAATTATAAAGTTTTGATTTAAACTCTTCAAGATTTAAAGTATCTGCAAAACTAATATTAAAGCTATCAAAGCATTTTTCTTTAGGCATGGGAAAAGATATTGTTCTAATAGGAGAGATTAGTATTTTATTCTTTTTTTTATAATTATAAAAACCATTTAAAGCTTTTGTAATATCTTGTAACTCTTCACTAAAAGACAATAAATCATCTTTAAAATTTGCTCTAAAATCTGCTAGAACAAAAGGTTCATAACCAAAAAAAGATGCTATGTCTGATGCTATTTGTGCTTGTTTATCATTACTTACAACTAATAATTGACAATTATTTTTTTTTGTAAAAAAGTCAAATATATTTTTCATATATTTACTTTACTTCATTAAATTCATTTGTAGTTTTATCGAATTTATAAGCTTGCCATGGCATATCACCAATTTGAAAAATCATTCCACAAGTTTCAAACTCAACTTTTAAAAGTCCTTTTCTAAAGATTTCTAGAATATATGCTTTTGTAGAAAAAGTACCTGTAGTGCTTTTACCTGAATATGCAAATTTTTCACCTTCAACTATTTTAAAACCCTCTTTTGTTACATGTTTTTCAAAAACTTCTTGATTTTGTAAACCTTCTAACTCTAATACTACTAATACTTCTAATTCTTCTTGTTCTTGTTTTTCTTCCATAATTCTATCCTACTAAAATCGTTGTTATAAATCCAATTAATCCACCAAAAACAGCACCCCAAACAACTAACCAACCAAGATGCTCTTTAATCATCTTTTGAACTATTTGTTTTACCATTTTAGGAGTTAACTCATCTAATCTTTTGTTTACGATATTACTAACTTTTTTGTGAATATCTTCACTTACATCTTTACTACTTAAACTTGCATGTAAAGCCTCTTGAAAACTCTCATTTTGTGAAATACTAATAATTGAACTTTGTAGTTTCTCAATAAATGACTCTTTTAAAGGTTCTAATGCTTGTTCACCACCGAACATTCCTAACATTCCACCAAATGAAGAGTTCATAACTGCTTCTTTCAAAGACTCAAAAGCAGGTGTAAAATCAGTCTTATATAAGATGTTTGATAAATCAAATTTTGATTTTTTACTTGCAACTTCATCTTCAAAAAATTTATTTAAATTATCTTTTGTAAAAAATTCATTCATTATTAAAGAATGAATAGCACTTTTAAACTCTTCAAATCTATTCTCAACTACGCCACTTCCATATAAAAAAGGCACCCTTTCAAATAACATATGAACAGCAATAGCATTAGTAATAGCTCCACTAAAAGCAAATAATCCAATCATTAATAAAGTATCATTATTTACTAAATAAGCTATTACTACTAGTAACAATGCTAAAAAATTTGAGATAAAAGATTTATTCATTAATCCTTCCTTCTATTTTCCGCGATTTTAACATATTTTTACTCAAAAAAAAGAAAGTAACTTTTTGTAACTTAATTGTAACTGTACTTTTATAAACTTTTACAAAGGATTATAATGGTTAATGTAGAAGAAGAAATCTTAAAAAAGTTCCCAAAAATTAAACAAAAAGGAGACTTTTTAAGCAATTCTGTTTTAAAAATTGCAAAAAGAATTGTTCATGAAGAGCATATAAATGAGTTTCTTTCAAAAAATTCACACTTAATTGGTTTTGAGTTTGTTGATGCAGTTTTAGATTATTTTGATTTTGACTACACTGTATCTAGTAATAACTTACAAAATATTCCAACAAGTGGAAAAGTTGTAATTATTGCTAATCATCCTTTAGGAGGTCTTGATGCCCTTTGTTTACTAAAACTTGTAGGAAGTATAAGGCATGATGTAAAAATCGTAGCAAATGATTTCCTTGCAGGAATAGAAGCTTTAAAACCTCTTATGATTCCAATTGATAATTATAAAAAAAGACAATCAAAAAGTGATATTAAAGCAGTTTATGAAGCTTTAAATAAAGAAGAAGCAATAATTATTTTCCCAGCAGGTGAAGTTAGTCGAGCAAGTGCAAAAGGTATTAGTGATCCAAACTGGAGTAAAGGTTTTTTAAATTTTGCACAAAATACGAATGCTGCAATTTTACCCATTTTTATTGATGGAAAAAACTCAAAAATTTTTTATACAATGTCAATAATAAACAAAACCTTTTCAACTCTTTTACTTTCCCATGAGATGTTTAAAAGTAAATCTAAAAATATAAATATTAAAATTGGAGAAATAATTCCAAGTGAACATATTATTCCAAAAGGAATAAATAAAAAATTTTTAGTAAATTTATATAAAAAACATCTTTATTCACTAAAAAAGAAAAAAGGAAAATCTTTTTTTATTACACAAAAAGCAATAGCTCACCCACAAAAAAAAGAGGATATTATAGAAGAGCTTAAAAGTGCAAAACTAATAGGAAATACAAAAGATGGTAAAAAAATCTACTTATATGATTATAATGAAGACTCAACTGTTTTAAAAGAGTTAGGAAGATTAAGAGAGCTTAGTTTTAGAAAAGTTGGTGAGGGAATAAATAAAAAAAGAGATACTGATAAATATGATATTTATTATAGACATATAATTCTTTGGGATGAGAATGATTTAGAAATAGTAGGTTCATACAGAATTGGTGATGGAGATTTTATAAATAAAAACTTAGGAGCTAAAGGATTTTATTCAAATAGTTTATTTAAATATCACAATGATTTTTCACCTTATTTAAAAAATTCAATAGAACTTGGAAGAAGTTTTGTGCAACCAAAATATTGGGGGACAAGGGCATTAGATTATTTATGGTATGGAATTGGTGCATATTTAAAACAAAATCCTTATATAAAATATATGTTTGGACCTGTGTCTATTTCAGGCTCTTTTCCTCAAGTTGCAAAAGATATGTTAATTTTTTATTATTGGCATTATTTTGGCATAGACAAAAATATTATAGAGCCTAGACTTACTTATCAATACTCTACAAATATTCAAGATATAAAAGAGATTTTTTTATTAAATGATAGAAAAAAAGATTTCAAGATTTTAAAATCATCTTTAAATAATATGGGAGTTACTATTCCTACACTATTTAAACAATACAGTGAAGTTTGTGAAGATGGTGGTGTAAAGTTTTTAGGTTTTAATGTTGATCCAGATTTTAGCAATTGTGTTGATGGATTTATTTTAGTAGAAATAAATAAGCTTAAAGAGGCTCAAAGAAAAAGATATATATCAAATGAATAAAATATCATTTTTTCGTGCTTTTTCATATGTATAATTACACTCCTTATGTGTGCAAATATGAGCAATCATATTTGATTTGATAAAGCAGAATATTGATTTTAAATATTCTGCTATCAAATTTTTATTATAAGTTATATTTCTATTTTTATAATAAATTTTGCACCATTATCATATTCATATTTTACTTGTCCAAATAACTGATATTTTACAATTGAAAAAACAAGTTTTAATCCCAAAGTATCATCGCAAATCTCATCAAACTCCTTTTTTAAGCCACAACCATTATCTTTTACAATTATTATCAAATCACTACTCTTTTTATTTATAGTAATATCTAATTTTCCATCATTATTATTGTTAAAAGCATACTTAAATGAGTTTGTTATTAACTCATTTAGAACTAAACCACATGGCATTGCTTTTTCTATATTTAATTTTATTTTATCTACCACAATATTTGTTTTAACTTTTTTTTCAATATCATAAGAAGAAGATATAACATCAATTAAATCAATCACATACTCATCAAAAAATATATTATTAATATTTGATGATTCATAAAGTTTTCTATGTAAAAGTTCCATTGTAAAAACTCTTTCTTGAATATCTATAAGTACTTTTTTGGTTTTTTCATCTTTAACCTCTTCTTCTTGTAACTCAATTAGTCCAATAGTTAAAGCTAAATTATTTTTAACTCTATGATGTATCTCTTTTAAAAGTAACTCTTTTTCTTCTAAAGACTTTGTTATCTCTTTTGTTTTTTCTTCAACTTTTTTATCTAAAGTTTTAATACTATTTTCAAAAAAATCTAACATAGAATCAAATGCTTGACCTAAAATACCTATATCATCTTCATCTTTTACATTACATCTAATATTTTTCTTTCCTTGATTTACAAGTACTGCTGTTTTTGTAACTTTTTCAATATTGATAAAGCCATTCTTTTCTGCTATTTCTATAATCTTCTCTGCCGTTTCTCTTTCTGTCTTACATTGTGCCATAAAGTCTTTGTAGTCTTCTGCAAACTGATAAACTTTTTCTTTTTCTTCATCAGAAATTTTTGTCCATGCATCTACGTTTTTGTAACCCAAACGCTTTTCAATTTCCTTTAAATCTTTATCTTCCAATGAAATTACCCCCCGTGGTTTTTTGTATGAATGACACTGTGTATCAACAATATGATACGCTTTTTTGTATAAAAGTCAAATTTAGCCTTATAAAAGATTAGTTTTGTAAAATTGTCTCATTTTTAAGCATATAAATAGCAGCTTGAGTTCTGTCTTTCACATCTAATTTTTTAAAAATATTGTAAACATGGTTCTTGACAGTTTTCTCGCTT
>NZ_JBSRRO010000045.1:0-22303 GCF_055140965.1 Malaciobacter sp. | reverse complement strand
ATCTCTTGTTTGCCTCAGCGAATTTGGACGGGAATTATAGACAAATCTTCACCCTTTGTCAAGGGTTTAAACTTAAGTTGGGCTTAAATTTTGGAAAATATTGTCAAGTGCTCAAAATGAGCACTTTCTTTATAGTTAAAACTAAATATTATAGTAATTAGCTTCGTGATGAGGCACAACTATAGCACAAGTTGTTTGTTCAGGATCCATTTGAAAAGTTTCACTTAGAGTAATTCCAAACTCTTCAGGATTCAATAAATCAAAAAAATCTCTATTTTGACTAAGTTCAGGACAAGCAGCATAGCCAGGAGAGTATCTACAACCAACATATTGTTTCATTTGAACATCATATAAAGTTGGTCCTTCCTTTGGAACTATATCTAAATCAAGTCTAATTTGCTTATGAATTACTTCTGCTAAAGATTCTGCTAATTCTACTCCTAATCCATGTACTTGAAAATATTCACTAAATTTTCCTTGATCATATAACTCTCTTTCATATGATGTAATTTTTAATCCAGCACTTGCAAGAGTAAATCCAACCACATCTAATCTATCATTTGCAAAAAAATCAGATATACATCTATGTGGTTTTCTTTTTTGTCTTGGAAACTCTAGTACTTTTATTGCTTCATCTAAGTTTGGAACTTTTTTTGCTTCATCTAATGAGTTAAATCCATATTTTTCATAATCAAATATATATAGTTTATTATCATGTGACATACAAGGGTAATATGCTTGTATTGAAATTGGTTCAAAAACCTTTTTTTGAATTAATTCTTCTTTTAATTTTTCATACAAGGGCTTAACTACTTCTTCTTCATGTTTTATAAAATCTTCTGTTTTTTGTCCAGCTCTTTTATATCCCCATCTTTGTCTAAACAGTACCCTATGATTTATCCATTTAAATACCAATTCATTATCTATATCTTTAGATGTTTTTACCTGACGTCCCCAAAATGGAGGAAAAGTAAATTCAGCTTTACTTGGAAGTTTTATATCTTCATAAGCTGGAATAATAATCTCTTTTTCTTCTTTTTTAGGACTTGTATCTTTTACTTGAATTAAATCAGCAGCTAATGCTGTATTGTTTTGGTCACCATCTTCTATTCTTTTCATTGATACTACTCCATCAAAAGCATCCCTACAATAAAAAATTGGTCCATCATAAATAGGTCTACAAAAATCATTAATAAATGATTTGGTTAATGCAGCACCACCTAATAATACAGGAATATCAATACCTTGTTTTTGTAACTCTTCTAAGTTTTCTTTCATCACTGCTGTACTTTTAACTAAAAGTCCACTCATTCCTATTGCTTGTGCTTTATGTTTGCGTACAGCAATAACAAAGTCATTTATATCTGCTTTAATACCAATATTTATGACTTTAAAACCATTATTACTTAAAATAATATCAACAAGATTTTTACCTACATCATGAACATCCCCTTTAACCGTTCCAAGAACCAGAACTGTTTCACTTGCTTTATCTTCTTTTGGTAAATAAGGGTTTAAACTATCAACTGTAGCTTTCATTGTTTCTGCACTTTGAAGTACAAATGGTAACTGCATTTGCCCACTTCCAAATAACTCACCAATTATTTTCATTCCATCAATTAGCCATTCATTTACAATTATTTCTGGTTTAATCTCATGCCTTAATTCCTCAACTAAAGGAAGCATTCTTTCTTTATCACCATCTAAAAGTAGTTTTTTAACTTTTTCTATTGGTTCTAATTTTTGAAACTCTTCATCACTTTGATCTTCTTGTTCTTCTAAATTTGAAAAGTGGTCAATAAATTTAAATAGTGGGTCACCATCTTTTTGATTATTAAAAAGTAAATCATCACAAGCTTTTTTATCTTCTTGTGAAATCTTATTTATTGGTAGTATATGTTTAACATTTACAATTGCACTTGTAAGTCCAGCTTGTACACAATAATGTAAAAACATAGAGTTTAAATAGACTCTGGCTTTTGAATCTAATCCAAATGAAATATTTGATAAACCTAATGTTGTTCCAACATTTGGATGCCTTTTTTGAAACTCTTTTATTGCTTCAATTGTTTCAATAGCAGCAGTTCTATACTCATCATCTCCAGAACCTACTGTAAATACAAGCATATCAAAAACTAAATCTTCAGGTCTAAAGCCATGTCTATTTACTGCTAAATCATATATTCTTTGGGCAACTTCTACTTTTCTTTGGCTAGTTTTAGCCATTCCAACTTCATCAATTACTAAACAAACTAATGCTGCACCAAATCTTTTTGCTAATTTACAAACCTCATCAAACTTTTCTTCACCATCTTCAAGATTTACAGAATTAATAATAGGTCTTCCACCGATTTTTTTTAGTGCTACTTCTAAGGCTTTTATTTGAGTTGAATCAGGCATAAGAGGCAATGGTATTTTTTGAGTATATAAAGATATAACTTTATGCATATCTTTACTTTCATCTCGTCCAGCAAAGCCAACAGAAACATCAATTACATGTGCTCCTGCTCTTACTTGTTGTTGTCCTACACTTAAAGTACCTTCATAATCTTCAGCTTTTAGTAATTCTCTAAAAGCTTTACTTCCTGTTGCATTACTTCTTTCTCCAATTAACAAAGCAGATGACTCTTGTCTTAAAGCAACACTATTAAACAATGAAGCAAGAGAAGCTTCATGAGTTCCTGTTGGTTTTTTTACAGTTTTATCTTTAACTGCATCTGCTAATGCTTTTATGTGTTGAGGAGTAGTTCCACAACATCCACCTAGAAAAGCAACTCCATCAATATCTAAAAACTTTTCTTGTAATTGAACAAACTCTTTAGGTCCCATTGGATAATAAGTATATCCACCTTTATTTTGAGGTAAGCCTGCATTTGCATGAACAGATATAGGGAATTTTGATACTTCACTTAATGTTTTTACATGCTTAAGTACTTGTTTTGGTCCTGTACCACAATTAAAACCTAAAGATAATATGTTAAAAGGTTCTAAAATAGTTGCAATTGTAGAAGCATCTGTTCCTATTAACATTGTTCCACTAAGTTCAATAGTAACAGAGACCATAATTGGTATATGTGAAGCTACATCTTGAAGTGCATGAAGTGCTGTTTTTATTTGAAGTGGATCTTGGCAAGTTTCAAGAAGAAATATATCTACTCCTCCATCAACTAAACCTTTTGCCATTGTTTTATATCCCTCATACATCTCATCATATTCAATATGAGCTAATGATGGTAGTTTAGTTCCTGGTCCAATTGAACCTAAAACATATCTTGGTTTATCTTCACTTTGATACTCTTGGCAAACTTCTTTTGCCAAGCTTGCACCTATTTTAGAAAGTTCATAAGACATATGCCCAATACCATACTCATCAAGTACCCAAGGCATAGAACCAAAGGTATTTGTACTTATTAAGTTTGCATCAGCTTTTGCATAAGCATTATAAATACCTTTGATTACATTAGGTGCAGTAAGATTTAATAACTCATTGCATCCTTCTAAATTATTATCTTCAAAAAACCAATCTTTCTCTTTTATATCAGCAAGTTGAAGCTGTGTTCCCATAGCTCCATCTATTACTAAAACCCTATTTTTTATAATTTCTTCGATTTTTTCTCTCATTTTTTTCTCTAGTTATAGTTATTATTATTAATTTGTAGTATATATAAATGCTTGTTAAGAAGTAGTTAATTATTATTTCTTTTGTAAAATAACCCTTATAACACTAGCTTCACCTTGATGACCTGAGCCCTCATTTAAATGAACTATTTCTTCTTCTACTTTTATCTTTTTACATGATTTAAACCTATTTTCAAAATCACTCTTATCATATAAAAGCTCTAAATCTTTTGGGCCACCACTTGAATAATTTATTTGATTTTTTGAAAAAAATTCACCTATAAAATAAGCATTTTTTTCTAAAGATAATTCAATTTTATCAAAAAGTTTATCTCTTTGATTTTCATACACATGTAAATAAGAGCTAATTACTGCTTCATACTTTTTAAGTGGTATCCAATCTTGTAAATCCATGCATAATGTATCAATTTCCAAATTATTCGCTAATGCTTTTTTTCTTAATTTTTCTAAACCTATATTAGATGCATCAATAGCTTCTACATAAAAGCCTTTTTGTGCAAAATAGATTGCATTTCTTCCCTCTCCCTCACCTAAACAAAGAATAGTCTTTGAATTTGAGAATAAATGCTCACATGACTTTAAAAATTCATTTACATTTGTACCATAAAAATATCCATCTTTTGAGAATTTTTTATTCCATAATTCTTGTTGTGTCATTATAATAATACCTCTTTTTAAATTAGCAAAATGGTAGCAAAAAAAGTTTAAAGGCAAATTTCAATAAAAGTAAATTAAATATCTTCACTTTTATTTAATATAATCTTAGCTACACTAACAAATAAAATTTTAATCAGGATAATTTGAGATGACAGAAGCTAAATACATCTGGATGGATGGAGAGTATGTAAACTGGCATGATGCAAAAACGCATGTGTTAAGCCATACTTTGCATTATGGAAATGGTGCAATTGAGGGAACAAAAGCGTATAAAACAGTTGATGGAAGATGCGCAATTTTTAAACTTAATGAGCATACTAAAAGATTAATTAATTCATCAAAAATGACTCTTATTGATGTACCATTTAGTGTAGAAGAACTAAATAATGCACAAATAGAGTTACTTCAAAAAAATGAGCTATTTAATGGTGCTTATATAAGACCTCTTGTATATTTAGGTTATGGAGTAATGGGTCTTTATCATAAAGAAGCTCCGGTTAAAGTTTCAGTTGCTGCTTGGGAATGGGGAGCATACTTAGGAGAAGAAGGACTTAAAAAAGGTGTTAGAGTAAAAATATCTTCGATGAGTAGAACTCCAAATACTTCAGGTATGGGAAAAGCAAAAGCAGTTGCTAATTACTTAAACTCACAAATGGCTAAATTTGAAGCTGTAGAAGCAGGTTATGATGAAGCATTATTAAGAGATGACCAAGGGTATATAGCAGAAGCTAGTGGAGCTTGCTTTTTTATTGTAAGAGATGGAGTTTTAATTTCACCTCCAAATGACAACTCATTAGAGTCAATTACACAAGCAACTATTATTGATCTTGCAAAAGATTTAGGTATTGAAGTTGTAAGAAGAAGAGTAACAAGAGAGGAGATTTATATTGCAGATGAAGCATTTTTCACTGGAACTGCTGCTGAAGTAACACCAATAAGAGATGTTGATGCAAGAATAATCGGAGGTGGTTCAAGAGGACCAATTACAGAAAAGCTACAAACTGCATATTTTGATGCAGTAAGTGGTAAAAATGAAAAGTATTTACAATATTTGACATATATTAATTAAAAGGAAAAATATGCCAATAGATAATGACTATTTTAAGAATAGACAACAAAACAACAATAATTCAAATGGTGGAGGGAAAGGAAACTATCAACCTCCTTTTGAGCCACCTGAATTTTTTAAAAATTTCGGGAAAAAAGCTGCTTTTTTATATGCAATTATCATTATTGTAATAATGATGTTTGTATTCAAACCATTTGTTATAATTGAGTCTGGGCAAGTTGGTATTAAAGTTACAACAGGTAAATATACTGAAACACCACTAAGACCTGGTTTTCATTTATATATTCCAGTATTTCAAAAAGTTATTATAGTTGACACAAAAGTTAGACTTATTAATTATATGTCAGTTGAGCAAGTTAATGGTCAATTTGATAGAAGTATTAGAATGAATCCTGCCATTAATATCTTAGATGCAAGAGGTTTACCTGTATCTATTGAACTTACTGTTCAATATAGATTAACAGCAGAGGGTGCACCTAAGACTATTTCTACATGGGGTCTTGGATGGGAAAACAAAATTGTTGACCCAGTTGTTAGAAATATTGTAAGAAATGTAGTTGGTGAATTTAATGCAGAAACATTACCAACAAAAAGAAATGAAATTGCTGTTATGATTGAAAATGGAATTAGAACAAAAATCGAAGCTTTAGAGGGTATGCCTGTTTCAGTTGAATCAGTACAATTAAGAGAAATTGTTTTACCTGTAAAAATTAAAGAGCAAATTGAAAGAGTTCAAATTGCAAACCAAGAATCAGAAAGAGTAAAATACGAAGTTTTAAGAGCAAAACAAGAAGCTGAGAAAAAAGCTGCACTTGCAAAAGGTGAGGCTGATAAAAACAGAATTGAAGCTCAAGGTAGAGCAGATGCTATAACTATTGAAGCAAAAGCACAATCTCAAGCAAATAAAGAGATTGCAAAATCTTTAACTCCTAACTTACTTCATATGCAACAAATTCAAGTTCAAGGTAAGTTTAATGAAGCACTTAGAGAAAATAAAGATGCTAAGATATTCTTAACACCTGGTGGTTCAACTCCAAATATTTGGGTTGATACAAAAAATAAATCAAGAGACACTTCAATAAACAAATAAAAAAAAGAAGTAGGAGACTACTTCTTTTTTTATCTACAAAACAAAAAATCACTTTACAAACTTGACACCCTAATTATATTGTTGTAAAATTCGCCCAGCAAAGAGGGAAAAGGAAATTACAAATGAGTATAAAAGAGAATATTGACTGGGAAAAAATGAATAATCTAATTCCAGTAATTACTCAAGAAGCAAAAACAAATGAAGTTTTGATGCTTGCATATATGAATAAAGAAGCATTAGATTTAACACTTGAAACAAAAATTGCCCACTATTTTAGTAGAAGCAAACAAAGAATATGGAAAAAAGGAGAAAGTTCTGGTCATCTTCAAAATATAAAAGAGATTTTATTAGATTGTGATAATGACACATTACTTTTAAAAGTTGAGCAAATTGGTGTAGCTTGTCACACAGGAAGAAAATCTTGTTTTTTTACTAATTTAGAAACAAATAAAGAAGTTTCTAAAATCCAAATTGATACAAGTTCTGCATATGGTGTAGTTGACACACTTTATCATACTATTTGTGAAAGAAAAAATGATGATCCAAAAAAATCATATACTGCAAAATTATTAAAAGGTAAAGAGAACTCTATGCTAAAAAAAATAGTAGAAGAAGCAGGCGAGTTTACCTTTGCAATAAAAGATGACAATGAAGAAGAGATTGTTTATGAAGCTGCTGATTTAATGTATCACTGTTTAGTAGCAATGGCTAGTAAAAATATTAGTCCTGATAGAGTAAAACAAGAATTAGCTAAAAGATTTGGAATTTCTGGTATAGAAGAAAAAAACTCAAGAGAGCAAGAGTAGAGTCAAAGCTCCTCTTGTTTATCTTTTCTAAAAACTTTAATAATAAAGCTTAATCCTATAAATATAAATAGTGCACCAAATAGTATAGATATTATTTCTGAAATTGACATCATTAATTCCTTTATTTAATCTCTTATTATATATTAGTACAAGTAAGTAGAAATTTAAAGTTTAATATTACTTCTTTTTATAAATTATTTTATTTCCATTTTTATCAAGTAAGGGATATTTTTCTTCATTTTTCTTCATTTTTTCAAATATTGCATCTTCTAAATTAATATCATAAGCCATACATATTCTAATTAAATATACTGCAATATCTGCTATTTCTTCTTTTAAGTGTTCTTTCTTTTGATTGTTTAAATTTTTTGAAGCTTCTAAATCTAACCATTGGAAGATTTCTACAAGTTCAGAAACTTCTACACTAAGTGCCATAGCTAAATTTTTTGGATTATGGTGTTTATCCCAATCTCTTTGTTTTGAAAACTCTTTTATTATTTTTTTTATTTTGCTCATATTCATAAAAAGCCTTTATGATAAATAGAAAGTTTATAAAAAGTAAAGAGTTAAAACTCTTTACTTAACTAATGGCAACCGCATCCTCCACCATTAGAGCTTTTAGCTTGTGTTGCTGCGCCTGCTGTACTACAAGCACTAACACCAGAAGGTGTAGTTGGTTGTATTTGTTCATTTGAAACATTATCACTTACTTGATCAACATATTCAATAAGTTTTTGTGAAGCTATCATATATCTTTTTGCAGATTCAGATTCTGGTTGGAAATAAACAACTGGTTTACCAGTATCTCCACCTTCTCTAATTGCAGGTTCAATTGGTAAATTTCCAAGAACTTGAGTATTATATTGTTCAGCTAAAGCTTCACAAGTTCCCATTCCAAAAATATCTGATTCTTCATTACATTTTGGACAAATAAAACCACTCATATTTTCGATAATTCCACCAATTGGAATATGAAGTTTTTCAAACATATCTAAACTTCTTCTACTATCATCAAGAGCAACATGTTGAGGAGTAGTAACATTAACACCACAAGTTACAGGTACACTTTGAGCAAGAGTCAATTGTGCATCACCAGTTCCAGGAGGCATATCAATAAATAAAATATCTAAATTTTCCCATAAAATATCTCTTAATAATTGCTCAATTGCTTTCATGATCATAGCACCTCTCCAAATTAGTGCTTGTCCTTCTTGCATTAGTGAACCCATTGACATTACATCAACACCATGAATTCTAAAAGGTTTTGCTTTGTTACCAATAACTTCAACCTCTCGTCCTTGTAATCCCATCATTCGAGGAATATTTGGACCATAAATATCAGCATCTAAAATACCAACTCTTTTACCTTGCATTGCTGCTGCTACTGCTAAGTTAACAGTTGTAGTTGATTTTCCAACTCCACCTTTTCCAGAACTTACCATTACAAAGTTTTTAATATGTGGTGCTATATTTTTTCCACTAGTACTATTACTTTGTTGTTTTTGCTCTTCAGGTTTTTTAATATTTAGTATAACTTCTTCAACAAGCCCTGATAGAGTTTGAGTAATATCTTCTCTTAATTTTGATTCAACTTCTTTAGCACTTGATGTTATATCAAGCGTTAATATACAGGCAGAACCATCAATTTGAACATCTTTTACAAAACCAAACTCTATTATTGATTTAGCAAAACCAGGATATTTTACATTTTCTAATGCACTTTTAATATCTGCTACTGTTGCCATATTAATTCCTTATTTTTAAATTTATGATATTATATTCTAAATAGGATAATTATTGTCTTAATTATATTTATAATATCTAATTTTGTATTGTACAAGAAGTAAAATATCTTTTACCTAAAAAATAGACAAAAAAAAAGAGTGGAGATTCCACTCTTTTAAATTATTTTTCTAAATAAATTTTTTACTCTGTCTCTTTTAGTTTGTCACCATGTTCTTCAACAATCTTTTGTGTTATCTTATATGAGCAAAATTTAGGTCCACACATTGAACAAAACTCTGCTTCTTTGAAAACATCTTGAGGAAGTGTTTCATCGTGAAACTCTTTTGCTCTTTCTGGATCTAAACACAATTCAAATTGTTTATTCCAATCAAAACCATATCTTGCATCACTCATCTCATCATCAATATCTCTTGCACCTTTTCTTCCTCTTGCAATATCAGCACTATGAGCTGCAATTTTATAAGCAATAATACCACTTCTAACATCTTCTGCATTTGGTAAACCTAAATGCTCTTTTTGTGTAACATAACAAAGCATTGAAGCTCCATGCCATCCACCAACAGCTGCACCAATAGCAGAAGATATATGATCATATCCAGCAGCAATATCAGTTGTAAGAGGTCCTAAAATATAAAAAGGTGCTTCATGACAGTACTCTTTTTCTAATTTCATATTTCGCTCAATTTGATTTAAAGGAACATGTCCTGGTCCCTCAACCATAACTTGAACATCTTTTTCCCAAGCTCTAAGTGTCAATTCACCTAATACTTTTAACTCAGATAACTGTGCTTCATCACTTGCATCAGCTAAACATCCAGGTCGTAATGAGTCACCTAAAGATAAAGATACATCATATTTTCTACAAATTTCTAAAATATCATCAAAAGCTTCATAAAATGGATTCTCTTTATGATAGTGCATCATCCATGCAGCCATTAAAGAACCACCACGACTTACAATACCCATTTTTCTCTTTGCAATATGAGGCATAAATCTAAGTAAAAATCCTGCATGAATTGTAAAGTAAGAAACACCTTGTTCTGCTTGTTTTTGTAAAGTTTGTAGCATCTTTTCAATACTTAAATCTTCAATTTTATCTTTACAATCATGTAAGATTTGATAAATAGGCACAGTTCCAACAGGTACTGTTGAGTGATTAATTACGCCTTTTCTAATTGCATCTAAATCTCCACCTGTACTTAAATCCATAATTGTATCTGCTCCATACTTTAATGAAACATCAACTTTCTCAACTTCTGTATTGATATCAGAAGCAAGGGCAGAAGAGCCTATATTTGCATTTATTTTACATTTTGATGCTAATCCAATTGCCATAGGATTAAGATGCTTATGATTTACATTAGCTGGTATAATCAACCTTCCTCTTGCTACTTCACTTCTAACAAGTTCTGGTTCAATTTTTTCAACTTTTGCAACATACTCCATATCAGGTGTAATAATACCTTTTTTTGCATAATACATCTGAGTTCTAACATTATCATTATTATGATTGTCTAGCCAATCTCTCATTATAAAAATCCTAACATAAAATTTGTTTGATTATATCAAATTTTTTTTATATAAGCTTAATTATTCAAGCTAAATTCTTATTATTAAGAATTACGTTTCGATTTTTCATAGGTTTTTTTGTATAATTAAATTTAGTTTTATTATAGGGAAATATATGAGTAAAAAAATTATCGAAAAAATAGATTCACTGCCACCTTTACCAAAAAGCGTTATTGAACTTGAAAAATTTAGAAAACTTCCAGATAAAGACCCAGATGAGCTATTGAAAATAATTCAAAAAGATCCTTTAATTGTAACAACACTACTAAGAGTAGCAAACTCTTCAATGTTTGCTTTTAGAAGTAAAGTAGATACTGTACATAGAGCAATTTCTTTACTTGGAGTAAATTTTTGTATTTCTATTGCATTAGGTTCAGTTGTTCAAGATTTAATTAAATCTAATCTTGAAGTTTACGATATTACAACTGATGATTTTATGGAAAACTCAAACCTTGCTTCATCTTTTGTAAATAGTTGGTTAAGTGCCATTAATTTTGAAGATAAAGATGAATTAATACTAGCTGCTTTTTTACAAGAAGTAGGTAAATTTATTATTTCAGATGTAGTAATAGAAAATAATGAAATTAATGAATTTCAACAAGCACTTAAAACAGATACTTCAAAAGCTGAAAATAAATTTGTTGGTTTTACTTGTGCAAAAATCACTGCAAATATATTTAAACATTGGAAACTTGATCCAAATTTGATTTTTTCAATTGGTTTTGTGCAAGATTTAAATGCATGTCCAAAAGAGTTTATTAAAAAATGTCAAGTTCTTGAAATAACAAAAATTTCATGTGATATTGTTAATCCCTTAGATGACAAGAATATACAAAAAGCACTAAATAAAGCAATTGAGTATAATTTTGATATAGAGCCACTTATGAATACTATTGATAGCTTGAAAGTAAAAACTAGTAACAAGGTTTAAATTACACATAAGTTACATTAGACTATAATTTGTAACTTTTTTACACAAGGGGAAAGTTTGTCTAATGTAACACTGATTATTCTTTGTGCAGGAAATTCATCTAGATTTAGTCTAAAAGCTAAGAAACAGTGGCTTAGAGTGGATAATGATCCTGTTTGGCTTTATGTTTCAAAAAAGCTCACTTCTTATCACAGTTTTGCTAATGTTATTGTTACTTCTCATAAAGATGAGATAAACTATATGAAAAACTTTAGTGATGATATTACTTTTATAGAGGGTGGAGATACAAGACAAAACTCTATAAAAAATGCTTTAAAAGAAGTAGAAACTGATTATGTAATGATTACAGATGTTGCAAGGGTTGATATTCCTATTGAAGTTATAAAAAACCTCATTCAACTCAAGAATGAAGCAGATTGTATTGTTCCTATTTTAACTGTTTCTGATACAGTTGTCTATGAAGATGAAACTATCAACCGAGACCATGTCAAACTTATTCAAACCCCTCAACTTTCAAAAACAAAAATTCTAAAACAAGCTTTAAAAACAAATAGAGATTTTACTGATGATAGCTCTGCTATTAAGTCAATTGGTGGAACAATCAAGTATATTGAGGGTAGTCAAAGAAGTAAAAAACTAACTTTTTGCCATGATTTAGCTATTTTAGAAAAACTTCAATCACCAAGTAAAAACTTCTTTACAGGAACAGGTTTTGATATTCATCCATTTGAAGATAATAAAGATATGTTCTTAGGTGGAATAAAAATAGATGTGCCTTATGGTTTCAAAGCTCATAGTGATGGAGATGTATTAATACATTCAGTTATTGATGCATTATTAGGAGCGTGTGGAGCAGGTGATATTGGTGAGTTTTTCCCAGATACAGATGATAAATATAAAGGAGTTGATTCTAAAACCTTATTAGAACATATTGTTAAATTTATCTATGCAGTTGGTTATGAAATTGTAAATATTGATTTAACAATTATTGCACAACAACCTAAAATTAATCCATATAAAAATGAAATAAAATCTAAAATAGCAAAACTATTAAATTTAGAAAAGCGTTTTGTGAATATAAAAGCAACTACTGCTGAGAAATTAGGTTTTATTGGAAGAAAAGAAGGAGTAGCTGTGCAAAGTATAGCAACATTAAAATACTACGATTGGAAAAAAAGATGAATATATTAATAATTGAGAGTGAAATTTATTTGGCACAAAAAGTTGTTTCAAGACTACTTGATGATGGACATAGCTGTGATTATGTAGAATCACCAAATTTAGATAGTTTAACAAAAGAGTATGATATTGTACTTTTATCAACATCTTTGCCTGCATTACAATGTAAAAATATAATTAAAAGATACAAAGATTCAATCATTATTCTTCTTGTTTCATATATATCAGATGAAACAGTTACTAACCCAATTAAAGATGGTGCAAAAGATTATATTATGAAACCTTTTATAATGGATGAATTAGTAAGAAAAATTTATCACTATAAAGAGTGTAGATCATTAAGACAAGAATTAAATACAATGAGAAGATATCTTGATTTTATGTTTAAAGATATTGATTTAGAAGAGACTGCATTACCTCCATCATTTCCAATACTTATTGAAACAAACTCACAAAAATGTGCTGATAAATTAGTTTTTGAACTCTCTAAAAAACTAGACATGGGAGTAAAATTTATCTCTTTTAGTAATGATAACTGGCAAAAAGAGTTAAATTCAACTTTTAAAGGTATTATTTACTTAACAGATTATCATACCTTGAAAAAAAATGCAAAAGAGAATTTAATCAAAATAATTGAAGATAAAAACTGTATTTTAACTTCACTAGAAAAAGAAGAATTATTTCCATACAAAAAAATTGAGTTTAATAAATCTGATTTGGTTGTTCTAAACAATAATATCATGACAATAAATGATTATGTAAAGCTTATGGTGTTATCATTCCAATCTAAGTATCCAGATACAGAACTTAGTAAAAAACTTGGTATTTCAAGAAAATCTTTATGGGAAAAAAGAAAAAAACTTGGTATTGAAAAAAAGAAATAAGGAATAGATTTGAGAAAGTTTTTCTTAACAGTTGGATTTAGTGGATTAAGTCCAATAGCCCCTGGTACAGTAGGTAGTTTTGTATCATTAATTATTGGTATATTTTTAATTCAATATATACCAGCTTCAACTTTTTTTTTAATAGCACTTTTAATTAGTGCTATTGCAGTAAAACAGATTGATTTATATGAAAAAGAGATTGGTATTCATGATAGTAAAGAGATAGTAATTGATGAACTAGCTGGTATGTGGATAACCCTTTCTATTTGTGGAATAAATAGTTCAAATATAGTAATAATGTCTATTTTAGCATTTTTCTTTTTTAGAGTTTTTGATATTTGGAAACCCTCAATTATTGGTAAAATTGATAGAGATGTTAAAGGTGGTTGGGGTGTGATGGGAGATGATATCCTAGCTGGGATCTTTGCTGGAATATCAACTGCTGGAACTTACTTTTTAATTGAAAAGTATATTTTACCTATTATTTAAAACAAACGATTAATTTCGTTTGTTAAATTTAGTAACTATACTTGGTACTATGATTACAATTAAAGCATCTGTTTTTGGCACAGTTTACAAGCAAAAACAAATCAAACAAAGAGAAATTGATGAACAAATTTTAAAGTCTAAAAATAGCTAGTTATATTTAGATTCAAGGCAAAGATTAATTTTGGCAAAGGAGTTTACAAAAGTAGTAAATGACTGAGCTAAAATTCATCTTCAACGAAGAAGATGAATATAAATAGCTATTTTATTTTACGATTTTTGCAAACTCTGAGAATATATATTTCGACTCATGAGGACCTGGACTTGCCTCTGGATGATGTTGAACTGAAAAAATCTCTTTATTTTTATATTTTACACCCTCAATAGTATTATCAAATAGGTTCATATGTGTTATATTAGCTATTTCTACAATATTATCAGGTACATTATAGTTGTGATTTTGTGCAGTTATTTCTACAACTTTAGTTTCTGGATTGGCAACTGGATGATTACCTCCATGTTGTCCAAATTTTAATTTGTATGTATCATATCCATGAGCTATTGATAACATTTGGTGACCTAAACAAATTGCGAACATAGGAATATTTGCATTGATTAATTTTTGTACTTGTTCTTTTTCACTTGTTAAAGTTAATGGATCACCTGGTCCATTTGATAAAAATACTCCACCTATTTGTGAAGCTTCAAATCTTGCTATTAAATCATCTGCTTTAAAGTTTGATGGTACAACTTCAACTTCAAGACCTGATTCAACTAACTCATTTAAAATATTTCTTTTTACCCCAAAATCAATAACAACAACTTTTTTATCACTCATTACTGCTTTATTATAAGCCATTTCTTTATGGTTCCATGCACCATATTTATGAATATAAGGTTCACTTGTTGTTACTTCTTCTATATAGTTGATATCTTCAATTCTTGGACTTTGTTCTAATAATTTTTTTAATTCATCTTTATCATGGATTTTTGTTGATGCTATCATCATCATAGCACCCTCATCTCTTACAATTTTAGTTAAATATCTAGTATCTATGTCACAAATACCTAATACATTATGCTCTTTTAAAAGTGAATCTAAGTCACCTTTGGCTCTAAAGTTTGAATACTCATGATGATAGTTTCTAACTAATACACCTTTACAATGGCATGACTTACTTTCCATATCATCACTATTTACACCTACATTACCAATTTCTGGCATTGTAAATGTTATAAATTGACCAGCATAAGAAGGATCAGAGATGATTTCTTGATATCCAGTCATAGATGTATTAAATACAATTTCTCCAACACTTGTTCCTGTTGCACCAAAAGAATTTGCCTCTAAAAAAATCCCATTTTCTAAATAAATCCAAACTTTTTGCATGTTACATTAACCCTCTTTTTATTAATTCTTCTTCATACAATCTATTGTAAACAATATCATACTCATCTGTACCAGGTATTAATCTTCTTTTGTAATGTTTTATTTTTTCAAATACCACTTCATCTGCTTTTTCAAAACCTTTTAAAAATTCATCAATTGAAGTAAAAATTACATTTTTTACTTGATTATCTGAACAAGTATAATGAATATAATCTTCTTCCCATAAATAGTCTAATATACTGTGTGCAATATCTGAAAATCTATCTTCATTATTTAAAATTACACCAAATTCATTTGCCATTCTTTTTTTAGTCATCCAAAAAAGTTGTCTATAATCTGCATTTAAAAACTCTATTTCTGACTCTTGTTCTTCTAAAATATCTGCAACTTTTTCGTCTAAATCGTGCTCTTTATCCATATCTTCAAGTAATATTCTCTCTATTTCTTGAACAATTTCTTCTTTTGTTTTTCTAACTTCAACAAAATCACAATTTATTAAGTCTCTTGTAACTCTTCTTGCAATATATTTTGTATGATGTAATTTTATTCTCATAACCTACCCTCTTATAATTGTATCGTCTCTTTCTGGTGAAGTTGAAATTATTCCAACTTTTACTCCTGTTAGTTCCTCTATTTTTTGAATATATTTTTTTGCATTTTCTGGAAGTTTATCAAACTCTCGTACTCCAACAACACTATCCCAACCATCAATCTCTTCATAAATTGGTTTAACATTTTCTAAATCTAAAGGCATATAATCAATTCTTTGCCCATTATACTCATAAGCAACACAAACTTTAACCTTAGGAAAACCATCTAAAACATCAAGTTTCATTAATGATAATTGATCACATCCATTTAATCTACTTGCATGCTTAACAGCAATGGCATCAAACCATCCACATCTTCTTCCTCTTCCTGTTGTAACTCCAACTTCTTTACCAATATCAGCAATTTTTTGACCTTGCTCTGTGAAGTCTTCTGATGGGAAAGGTCCATTTCCAACTCTTGTTGTATATGCTTTAACTATTCCTGTAACTACACCAATGTCTTTTGGACTTATACCAAGACCTGTACAAGCTCCTGCACTTACTGTACTTGAAGAAGTAACATAAGGATAAGTTCCATGATCAATATCAAGTAGTGTACCTTGTGCACCTTCTAATAATACTTTTTTCCCATCATCTAAAGCTTTCCATACCATATTTGTAGTATTTGCAATATATGGCTCAAGTTTTTGTTTATATGATTCAAGTAGTGTTATTAGTTCATCTTTTGATGGAACTTCTACACCTAATACATCAAATATAGCTTTATTTTGTTCAAAAAATTCAATTATACTTACTGCAAGTTTTGATGGATTTAATAACTCTCCCACTCTAAAACCTGATCTTGCAATTTTTTCTGCATAAGCTGGTCCTATACCTTTACCAGTTGTACCTATTGCTTTATCACCTTTAAGTTTCTCTTTTGCTTGATCAATTTGAGCATGATATGGTAAGTTTAGATGAGCTCTATCTGAGATAAAAAGTCTTCCCTCAAGTCCTTTAAATTGTTCCATTTCTTTAATTATTGATTCTGGACATAAAACAACTCCATTCCCAATAATATTTATTGCTTTTGGATTTAAAACACCAGAAGGAATTAAGTGTAAAGCATATCTAACTCCATCTACCCATATTGTATGCCCTGCATTGTGTCCACCTTGACTTCTACAAACCATATCATAATTTTGGGCAAGCATATCAACCATCTTACCTTTTCCTTCATCACCCCATTGAATTCCAACTATTAAGTCCGCTTTCATAATCTCTAATCCTCTAATATTTTTAATAAACTATCTGTATAAAGTGCAAATCCTAGTGAAGTAAACCCTTCACTACTGTACATTCCACCTCTACTTAAAATTGAGTTACCATCAATAACCCTATAATATATCCCATCATAGTATTTTAGTGAACCATAATATAAAGGTGAAATTATAAGATTATCATAATTTACTTCCAATGCTTTATTGTATAGATTCTTCAATTCATCTTTAATACTATTTGGTACAACTTTTATTACTTCTTTTAAATCAGTAATATCTTTTACTTCTAAAAGTTTTGTTAGCCACTCATTTTTTAATTCAAAAAGTTGAGCTATTTCTCCATTTTTAAAAACTTCTATATCTATATCTAGTTCTTTGCTAATAAGTCTTGGTATTTTAATATTTGCTATTTGCAAAACAGGTTTTATATCAAGCTCATTTAAAATTTTCACATTTAAATTTATAATATCAGCAATATTGTCATGACTTATCCACTCACAACCTATTTGGTACTCTTCATTTGAGGGATAAGTAAAAATTGGCTGGATATAAAACCATTTTTTATGACTTGTTGTTCTACCTAACCTTCTTGTGATTATTCTTACAACATCTAAAGTTGAATCAGCTCTTAATGATACTTGTTCATTATCTTTATCAGAAAATTTTATTAATTTTCTTCCATGTTGTATTGATTGGTGTTGTGAATAAGAGAAGTTTGGAGTAATAATCTCTTCAAAATCATTTTTGTATAAAATATTACTGATTTTATACTCTAACTCTCTTTTTTGCTTCGCTTTTTTACCAAAATATAATCGACTTCCATTTGGTATCTCATGTTCAAAAATCATATACTATGCCTTAAACATTTTTGATAAAAATACTTTATTTGCTGTTCCATCAAAAGTTCTAACTTTAAGCTCATCCAATGCAAGCTCAATTGCATTTACAACCCAAGCTGCCTCATAATCTTCAACTAATCCCATATGATTAATTCTAAAAATTTTTCCTTTTAAATGGTCTTGTCCACCAGCAATATTTACATTATATTTTGTTTTTAATATTTCTCTAATTTCATTTGATTGTTCTGTATAAACTGCTGTCATGGCTTTTGCTGGAACTTTTGGATAAATCTCAAAACCTATTGCTTTTAAAGCTTCTTTTGTAGCTTCTGCTCTTTTATTAGTATCTTCAAAAAGTTTATTAAAACCTGTAGTTTCTTTTATATGAGTTAAAATCTCTTTAAGTCCTATGATTAGTGTAGTTGCAGCTGTCCAAGCAGTTGTATTTGTTTTTTGCTTTTTAATTTCAGTTGCTAAGTTAAAATAAAAACCTTTTGGTTTTTTTTCTATTTTTGCTACTGCATCATTGCTAAAACCAATTATTGCAAGTCCAGGAGGAAGCATAAGTGCTTTTTGACTTCCTGTAATAACTGCATCTAAATTTGAAGTATCAATATCTTCTACTCCAACAGCAGTAATTCCATCTGCAATTATCATAATATCTTTGTTTAGTTTTTTAACTTCACTTGCTATTTGCTCAACTGGATGTCTTAATCCTCCAGCACTTTCACAAAGTTGAATAAAAATTGCATCTATATCTTTATCATTTTTCACAGCTTCAACTATTGATTCAACGCTTACAGGAGTATTCCATTCATTTTTTATTTCAGTATAGTCTATTTCAAAAGCTTCGCAGATTTTTCCAAATCGCTCACCAAACTTTCCTGAATTTATTGTTAAAGCTTTTTTATGAGTTAGATTAGTAACACAAGCTTCCATAGCACCTGAACCACTTGAAGCTAGCATTACTACCTCATCCATTTTATATAATTCAAACAATAATTCTCTTGTTTGCTCAAATATTTTTTCAAACTCTGGTGTTCTATGGTGGATTGTAGTATCTGCCATAGCTTTTCTTACGAACTCTGGTACAGGAGTTGGACCTGGTGTTAATAACATATTTAATATCCTTAAAAAATATCTTTATTTAGTAAAACTCAATATTTTATCCAAGTTTATATTATGAAGAGGTTAATTTATTATTTATAAAAAAATTGAATTTTTATAGATAAACTATTGACTTTCATATAACTATTATGTATAATGACTATAATTTATGACTTTTAGTATAGAGTCAATCAATTTAAAGGAAGAAGACATGGCAAAAGAATTAAAAGAAAAGAAAGTTGCTAAAATAGCTAAAAAAGCTGCTAAAAAAGTAGTAGAAAAGAAAAAAGATGTTAAAAAAGTTGCTAAAAAAGTTGCTAAAAAAGTAAACAAATTAAAATTAACTAAACCAAAAAAAGCTAAAAAAGCTGCTAAAAAAATAGCTAAAAAAGCTGCATAATAAAAAGGCTAGTTAAACGCTAGCCTTTTTATACTTCAAAACTTATTCTTTACAAATAAAAAAAAAGTTATAATCTTCAGATTCAAATACTCAATATTTAAAACTAATACAATTTAAAATTTTTCAAGGATAATTATGAATTTAGATATTTGGCTTACACTGCTTATTGCTTCAATTTTTTTGTCTATTTCTCCAGGTGCAGGTGCAGTAGTATCTATGAATTATGGATTAAAGTATGGTCTTAAAAAATCTTATGGTGCAATTTTAGGTTTACAAACTGGACTGTTTTTACAAACTTTTATTGTGGTAATAGGTCTTGGAACTATTATTTCAAAATCTGTTATGCTTTTTAATATAATAAAATGGCTTGGAGTTTTGTATCTATTATATTTAGCTTTTACAAAAATCTTTGAAAAAGTTGAAGTACTTGAAGAAGAAAAGCTTATAAATACATATAGTTTTAAAAAAGCATATCTTAGCGCTACTTTAATAAATCTTACAAATATAAAATCAACTGTTTTCTTAGTTGCATTTATTCCTCAGTTTTTAAGTACGCAATACTCTATGGTAATGCAGTTTACAATTATATCTTTAACCTTATGCATTATTGATACAATTGTAATGACAGGTTATTCAACTCTTGCTTCAAAACTCAAATTTTTAGTAAAAGATGTAAAAGCAATGAAAATCCAAAATAGAATTACAGGTTTTTTTCTTGCACTTGCTGCTTTTTTTGTATCTACTGCAAAAAAAGTATAAAATTTACAAATTTTATTAGCCCCAAAAAATGGCTTCTCAAATATAATTTAGTACTAATTAGTATTAGTAATACTCAAATCTTACTTGACATTACTACTAGTTAGTAGTATAATTTCGTCAAGGGGTTTTAATATGAAAAATAAAACTACAAAAAGTTATGGAAAAAGAACTGACAAATCTATGAAAGCTGTCGTAAGACTTGAAAGACTAAGATTAAAAATTCATAATAAAACTGTAAGTTATTTAAATAATTTTAACCTTACATTTAATCAGTTTAAAGTTTTAGAAGTTTTATATCACAGAGGTGATTTAAATATTGGCTCTATTACAAAACTTACTATGAGTACCCCAGGAAATATAACTGTTGTGATTAAAAATCTCAAAAGAGATGGCTGGATTGCTTCAATTCCTGATGAAAATGACAAAAGAGCTTCAATTTTAACTCTTACAAAAAAAGGTCAAGAAGTTATAGAAGAAGTATTTCCTCTTCATGCAAAAAATCTATACAACTGGATGGAAGTTTTAAATGATGAAGAACTTGATACTTTATATGAGCTTTTAAATAAGCTTTATAAAGCAAACTAAAAAAATTTAAATTAATAGTACTAACTAGTACAATAAAGGATAAAAAAAGATGACAAAATTAGTAAAACTTGGTTTAGCTTCAGTTTTAAGTGCAGGTGCATTATTTGCAGGAACATACAATGTTGACGCAAGTCATTCAAATGTAGGTTTTAAAGTAAAACATATGATGATTTCAAATGTTGCTGGTAAATTTGAGAATTTTGCAGGTTCTTTTGAGTATGACGAAAAAACAAAAACACTTAAATCTTTAAATGGAGTTGTAAAAGTTACATCAATTAATACTTCAAATGTAAAAAGAGATAATCACTTAAAAGAATCTGATTTTTTTGCAGCAAATAAATATCCAGAAATTAAATTTAATCTTAATAAAGTTGAAGATGACAAAGCTTATGGAAAGCTTACAATGAGAGGTGTTACTAAAGATGTTATTTTAGATGTGGAAGTAAATGGCACAATAAAAGATCCTTGGGGTAATACAAGAACTGGTTTAATTCTTGAGGGTAAAATAAATAGAATGGATTATGGAATTAAATATAACTCTATTTTAGAAACAGGTGGAGTAGCAGTTGGTGAAAAAGTAAGATTAACAGTAGAACTTGAGGGAATATTAGCTAAATAATTAACTATTGTATACTTTATAACAAAGGGGTTTTAAATAAGTTTTTTTATGCCCCTTTTCCTTCTGTTTTTGTCACTTTGTTATGCTAAGATGATATTAGTCTTTAAACATGGTGCTTTTCTTACTTAAAAGCTAAATACTACAACTTTATAAAGGAAGTTAGTATGAAGAAGCTTTCACTCAAGTTTTTTAAGAATGGTCCAATCAAACTTATTAATGACTCAGATTTTTTACTAGAAAATAGTATTATTTATGAGGATAAAAGTTTTGATTTGAATAAATCTACATTTATTTGTCGATGTGGAAGAAGCAAAAAGCAACCTTTTTGTGAAGGCTCCCATTCAAATAGTAGATTTGACACAAGATGCAAAATTTCAAAAGAGAAATTTTCACAAACATTTAAGAATAGTTCATTAACTTCAACTAGTAATGAGTTGCATAATTGTGCACAATTAATTATAAAAGAGAACTCTCCCATTCTTGCAAAGGGTAATATTTCTTTAAAAATCAACAATATTCCAGAAGTAATAGATAAAAGAAATTTTAATTTATGTAGGTGTGGTAGCTCTAAATATATGCCATTTTGTGATAGTTCACATAATGATTTTGAAAGAAGATACTACACTTTTTAAAGTATAGTGAGCCACTTGCAAATTCAACCATCATAAACTAGTGAATTTGTAAGACTACCGAACTTCTCAACCAGATCTTTTTAACTTTTAATCATTTTACTGCTTT
>NZ_JBSRRO010000044.1:0-22644 GCF_055140965.1 Malaciobacter sp. | reverse complement strand
CTAGAAATGAATTAAAAGTTATTGAGTATAAAGGTATAAAGACAGTTGTTAAAGGTTTTAAAATACCTAATATAATAAATCAAGTAGTCTATGCTTACTTTAGAGATTCAAAAGCAAAAAAGTCATATGAAAATGCAGTGAGACTAAGAAATTTAGGTTTAAATACTCCAGAACCAATTGGTTATATAGAGTTTTATAAAAGCTTCTTATTTAAAGAGAGTTTTTTTATAGCAAAAAAATATGAGTATGATTTTACTATTAGAGAACCATTAAGAAACAAACAGCTTGAAAATAGAGAAGAAATTATAAAAAAGTTTGTTGAATTTACTTTTAATTTACATAAAAATAGTGTTTATCATAAAGATTTTTCAGCTGGGAATACACTAGTATCCACTAATGATAGCAGTTATGAATTCTCAGTTGTAGATATAAATAGAATGGAGTTTAAAGCAGTTGATTTAAAAACAGGACTTGATAATTTTGCAAAACTTTGGTTAGATGAAGATGATATAGTTTTAATAGCTACAACATATGCAAATTTAGCAAATGCAGATAAAAATGAAGCTATAAAACTACTAAAAATATCAGATAGAAAATTAAAAGAGTTTGTAGAGTTTAAAAGAAAAATAAGAGGTAAGAAATAGTGAATTTACTTATTACTAGACATGATAAAATTGGTGATTTTGTTGTGACTTTACCTTTATTTAAAGCTATAAAAGAGCAGTATCCAAATACAAAATTAACAGCACTAGTTGGTAAAATTAATTTTGATTTTGCAAAAAAGATTCCTTTTATTGATGATGTAATCTTATTTGATAAAGAGAATTTAGATACTACTTTAAAACAGATAAAAGAGAAAAAATTTGACGCAAGTATTTCTTGTTTTATTGATACTACTTTGGGAAAACTTCTTTTTAAAAGCGGTATTAAAATAAGAGTTGCCCCTGCTACTAAAATAGCTCAAATATTTTTTAATAAAAGAATAAAACAACGAAGAAGTAAAGTAGAAAAAACAGAGTGGCAATATAATTTAGATTTAGCAAAATTACTTTTTCCTAATATAAAATTAGATTTTACAAAGCCTTTATTAAGTTTTGATGTAAAAAAAGAGAATAGGGTAATTTTTCATCCTGGCTTTGGTGGAAGTAGCGATGGAAATTTATCTTTAGACGATTATATCTCTCTAGCAAAAAAGATAAGTCAAACTTCAAAAAAAGCAGTTTTTACTTTTGGACCAGATGATGCTATGTCAAAAGATTACATCTGTTCTAAAGTTGATTTTGAAGTAGAAATCTTTGATTCAAAGATGACGTTGTTTGAGTTTACTAAATTTATAGCTTCTTCATATGTTTTTATTAGTACTTCAACAGGACCTATGCATTTAGCTGGAGCAACAAATACTAAAACAATTTCTTTTTTTGGAGACTCACTTTTTGCTAGTTCTAAAAGATGGGCAACAATAAGTGAAGAAAAAAATCAAAATAATTTTATGTTATCAAGTGATTATACCAAAGAAGAGTATAAGAAAATAGAAAATTGTTTAATAGGATTATTAAGTGAATAACCAGCAATTCTTTTGGGATAAATACTCAGACCAGCCAAGTGTTATAAAAGATAAAGCTTATAAAAAATCTATGAGAAAAAAGTATATTTTTGATTATGTAAAAATGCTTTTTTCTTCACTTTTAATCTTACCTTTTGCAATTTTATTTATGAAACTATTTAAAGGAAAGAATAACTTTTCAAATAAAGAGTTTATTGGTCTTGGCGTAAACTTAGATAAAGATGATGGGGAAAATACACAGCAAAAACTTATTGAAGAGCTTGGTATTAAAAATCTTATTATTAGAGTACCTCTTTGGGATATGAAAAATATTGATTCTTATGTAGAGTTTGCTAAAAGTTTTAATGAAAAATCTTCTAAGAATATTTTAATAAATATCATGCAAGATAGAGCTCATATACAAAATCATGAACTTTTAAAAAAAGATTTAGATACTGTTTTTTCAAAGTTTAACTCTTTTGTAAGTGAGTATCAAGTGGGAACTACTATAAATAGAGCAAAATGGGGATTTTTTGCAGTAAAAGAGTATCTTGAATTTTTTAAAATAGCTCAAGATTTAAGAGATGAAAAATATAAAGATTTAAAGTTAATAGGTCCAAGTACAATAGATTTTGAGTATTATTATAACGTAAGGGCTATGTTTAATTTTTATAATATAAGATATGATAAAGTAAGTACTCTTTTATATGTAGATAGAAGAGGATCTCCATATAATACTCAGTATGTTTTTTTTGATACAAAAAATAAAATTGATTTACTTTACTCTTTGTGTAAATTTTCACCTAAATCAAATGATAAGATTTATATTACAGAAGTAAATTGGCCTTTATCAAACACTGCACCTTATGCTCCAACAAGTGAAAAAGAGTGCGTTAGCAATGAGCTGTACTCAAACTATATGCTTGAGTATTTAAAAACTGCAAAGAAAAGTAAAAAGATACAAAAAGTTTTTTGGCACCAACTAATAGCTCCTGGTTATGGTTTAGTTGATAATAGAGATGGTAAGATAGTAAAATTACCACAATTTTATGCATTAAAAGAAGTTTTAAATGAAAGATGAAATGAAGATTGAAAAAATATTTATAGAAATTCCAACTTGGCTTGGTGATGCAATTATGACAACACCAGCTATTGAAAATATTATAAAAACATATCCAAAGGCAAAGATAACTCTTCTTGGCTCATATGTTTCAACAAAAGCTTTGGGTAATTTTAAAAATATAGAAAAAGTAATTGTTGATGATACTAAAAAAGAGGGTAATCGATATATTAATCTTTATTCTTTAGCTAAAAAAATAGGTAAAGTTGACTTGGCTCTTTCTTTTAGAAGAAGTTTTTCTTCAAAATTCATGATGTTTTTTATAGATTCACAAAAAAAATACAACTATAAAAGACTTCAAAAAGAGCAAATTCACCAAGTATTAAGATACAATGATTTTGTAAATCATGAATTGAATTTGCAAAATAAAGCAGGTGATTTAAAACTATATTTTAAAGCATTTTCTTATGGTAAAACAACACTTGGAATAAATCCAGGAGCTACTTATGGAAGTGCGAAAAGATGGTATCCAAATGAGTTTGCAAAAGTAGCAATTGCCATGTCAAAAACCCATGATATTGTAATCTTTGGAGGTCCTGCTGAAACTGATATTGCAAAAGATATAGAAGGTGAACTTATAGCAAATAGAGTTTCAAATTATCAAAATTTAGCAGGAAAAACAACAATTCCTGAACTTATAGAAAAGATAGCAGGTCTTGATATTTTTATTACAAATGACTCAGGACCTATGCATGTAGCAGCTGCATATAAAGTAAAAACTGTAGCTATTTTTGGGCCAACAAGATTTAAAGAGACAAATCAATGGAATAATCCAAGTGAAAATATTATAACAAAAAATTTAGAGTGTGCTCCATGTATGAAAAGAGTTTGTCCTTTAAAGCATCACAACTGTATGAAACTTATTACAGCTAATGATGTTTTAAAAGTAATTGATAATTGATTTATTAACTTAATTCATTATCAATAATTTGACAAATTGTATGTCCAAAAAGAATATGCATTTCTTGAATTCTTGGAGTGTCATTTGATGGAACTACTAAGTTTACATCACAAATTTCATTCATAACTCCTCCATCTTTTCCAGTAAGTCCAATAGTTTTACAACCAAGCTCTTTAGCTAGATTTAATGCATTTATTACATTTTTACTATTACCACTTGTGCTAATTCCAATAATCAAATCTCCTTTTGAAGCTAAAGCTTCAACTTGTCTATCAAAAACTCTATCATATCCATAATCATTTCCAATGGCAGTTAAAGCACTTGTATCTGTTGTAAGGGCAATTCCTGGAAGTCCTTTTCTTTCAGTTTTATATCTTCCTGTAAGTTCAGCTGCAATATGTTGTGCATCAGCTGCGCTTCCTCCATTACCACAAAGAAGGATTTTATTTCCATTTTTTAAAGTTTCAACTGCAATTTGTGATGCAGTTTCTAATTTGTCTTGCATAGTTTTAATTGTATTATTTATTGTTTCAAGGTGAGCTTGAAACTCATCTGCAATCACTTGTTTCATTATGTTTAATGTCCTTTTATTTAATTAAACATATTTTATCATAAGAATATTTTAAAGTAATTAAATGTTATTTTATAGCTATTTTAATTAATTTGGTTAAAATTATGTATTAATATTAAACTTGGAAAAATTATATGAAAAACATAACAATAGATTTTAAAGTAAAAACGAAAATTATAAATAGACTTTTGGAAAAAGAGAATATACAAAAGTTAAAGAAAAGAACCTTTTTAGATAAATTAACTTTTGCAAAAAGAGAGTTTGCAGATATATATTTTCATACTGGAAGTATTAATAAAGAAGATATTGAAAAAATTGAAAATGCAAAAAAGATTATTGTAAACTCTAAGAAACAAAAAAGTGAATTAGTAAAAAAACAGCAAATAGATGAAAATAAAGTTGAGATTATCTATCCAAGTATTGATGTTGAATATAAAAAACCAAAAGAAGTAAAAAAAGAGTTTTGTGAAGAGTTTAATTTAGATGTAAAAACAAAGTTTGTTTTTTTTACTGCACAAAACTTTAAAAACTCTGGTTCAAAAGAGTTTATTAATATAGTAAATAACTTAAATTTTAAAAACTTTAAAGCAATAATTGCAGGGGATAAAAAAGAGATTTCAGGATTGAGATTTCAATTATCAAAACAAAATGTAGATGATAAAATTCTATTTTTTACAGATTACAATGATTTAAATAGACTATTTTTAGTAGCAGATATTTTTGTTTTGCCAACGCATACAAAAGCTTTTGCTAAAAATATTTTAAAAGCAATGTTTTTTAAATGTGCAGTTTTTGTTCCATCAGGTTGTGCTTCTAGTGAGATTGTAGATGTATTTGCTACTATGATGATGCCAAGTGATGGAAGTACTGCCTTTAAAATTGATGCACTTTTAGGAAGAAAAGAAGATTTAAAACATATAAAAAAGCAAAATAGAATTACTGCACAAGAGTTTACAATAGAGAAAAATTTACAAAAATTAGAATTAATTTTACAAAGTGTATAAACAAGATAGCATTTTAACTAAATGTTAAGAATATTAAGATACAATACGCGAATATTTTTCACTAAAATTAATAAGGAAATCAATATGGCAAGAAGATGTTTAATCTCAGGAAAAGGCGTTATGGTTGGGAACAACGTAAGTCACGCTAAAAATAGAACTAGAAGAAGATTTTTACCAAATTTAAGAACTGTAAGAGTAACACTAGAAGATGGTACTACTAAAAAAATCAGAATTTCTGCTAAAGAGTTAAGAACTCTTAAAAAACACTCATAAGAAGGCGCTTAGAAAAGTGCTTTCATGAGCTTCTTAAAAAGAATTAAAAAAGCACTGGGCTGGGAAATTAGGTCTAATAAACCTGAATATGACTTAAACCCGCTTATATACTCACAATTAAAACCATTTAGGTTACCATTAATACTTATTCAGATTATTTTAATGACTGGTGCATTAGGATATGTATATATTGAAGATTATCCTATTATGAAAGCAATCTTTCAATCTGCATATACTTTTACTACAACTGGATTTGGTGCTTTAAATGAAGCAAATTTCAGTAATCAAGGTATAATTTTTACAGTAACTTTGATGTTATCAGGGTTTGCAGTACTTACATTTTCTGTGGGTATTTTAATCAATACTATATCAAATGGTTCACTTTTTAAACTTCTTAAGGAAAGAAAAATGTTATATAAAATTGCAAGGCTTAGAAGACATTTTGTTATATTTTATCATAATGAATATACTGCACAACTAGCAAGACAATTTAGAGAAAATCATGTTCCCTTTGTGGTAGTTGATCCAAGAGATGATATAGAAGAGATTGCAAAAGAGTACGATTATCCTTATATTGTAAATGAAGAGCCTTATAAAGAGGTTGCTTTTTTCAAATCTCATTTAAGTTCAGCTAAAGGTGCTATTTCATTGTCAAAAAATATATCTGATAATATTACACTTATTGCTTCAGTTAGATTATATGAAAAAGAGCTTGGTAGAAGTCCTTTTTTAATTATTTCAAATGCAGAAACACAAAATGATAAAGTAAGACTTAAAAAACTTGGTGCAGATAAAGTTGTTGCTCCTCCATCACTTATGGCAAAAAGAGTAAGTGCAATGGCAATTAGACCTGATATGGAAAATGTACTTGAAGAGTTTTTATACAAAAAAGATACTCCTATTGATATGGAAGAAGCATTTGTAGGAGAAGAGTCTTGGGCTGTTGATAAACAAATACAAGATCTACATTTAAGAGATAGAATGAAAGTTTCAATTATTGGTATTACAGAAGCAACTGGGAAATTTATTCAAATGCCAAAAGGTACTACAGTTATTAGAGCAAATTGCAAGCTTTTACTTGTAGGTAGCCAAAAAGGTATTTCAAAATCAAAAAGAATACTTTCATATTCTCAAAAACCAAAGGATATATAAAATGTTTACTATTTTGCCTATTAAAGGTTTGATTGATCAAATAGATGGATTTTATTGTGATGGAATAAGTGCAGGGCTTAAAGCAAATAATGCACTTGATTTAGGTTTTATATATAGTGATTCATTATGTGATGTTGAAGCTGTTTTTACAGAAAACAGATTTCAAGCAGCTCCGCTTAAACATTACTTGATGTATAAAAAAGATTTTCAAACAAATTTTGTATTAATTAATTCTAAAAATGCAAATGCAATGACAGGAAAAAAAGGAATTGAAGATATTAATTCAATTTTTTCATCACTAAATCATAAATTTACAAATCCTATTATGAGTAGTACTGGTGTAATTGGAAATCCTTTACCTGTTCAAAAAATAGTAGATGGTGCAAACTCTTTTGATTTAAAAACAAAAAATGCACAAAACTTATCAAAAGCTATTATGACAACTGATGCTTATTCAAAAACTTGTATGTATGAAGTTAAGCTTGAAGATGGAAGTAGTTTTAAAATTGGTGCAGTTGCAAAAGGTGCTGGGATGATAAATCCAAATTTAGCAACTATGCTTTGTTTTATTTGTACAGATGCTAATGTTCCTAAAGAGGATATGAAAGAAGCGCTTAAAGTAAATAGTGAAACTACTTTTAATGCTATTTCAGTTGATGGTGATACTTCTACAAATGATACGGTTTTACTTTTAACAAATAAAAAATCTAATACATATAATAAAGAAGCATTCTTTGAAGTTTTAAGATTAGTAATGCATGATATGGCTATGCTAATGGTAGCAGATGGTGAGGGTGCTAAAAAAGCTGTTGCTTTTGAAGTTAAAAATGCTGCAACTTATGAAGATGCACAAAAAGCAGCAAAAGTCTTATCAAACTCTCTTTTAGTAAAAACAGCACTATTTGGTGAAGATCCAAACTTTGGAAGAATTGCTTCTACTATAGGTGCAAGTAAGATTGCGTGTGATGAAGAAAAACTTGTTATTTCATATAATAATGTAATTGTATATAATAAGGGTGAACTTATATTTAATGATGAAATTGAACAAGAAGCCTTTAAAGTACTTCAAAATGATAAATTTAAGATTGTTTGTGATATTGGATTAGGAGAAGAGAGCTTTACTGCATATGGTTGTGATTTAGGTTACAAATATGTTGAAATAAATGCTGATTACAGAACTTAAGAAGCTATTTAGCTTCTTAATTACACACTTTACATAAAAAACTATTTTATAATAAATATACAAGCTACATAATCTATTCTAAGAATTTAATTGTTATAATTATATTAACTCAACTAAAAGGATTAAATATGTTTCACGAACACAGAGATGTAATTACAAAATTAAAACAAGAAAATGCTCATTTTAATAAGCTTTTTGAAAAGCACAATGAGTTAGATGAAGAGATAATTGAGTTAGAAAAAAATTTTGGTGACCAACTAGAAATTGATAAAAAGAAAAAAGAAAAACTAAAATTAAAAGATCAAGTTTTTAATCTTATTATGGAATATAAGAACTCATAATAAATAAAAATTTAAGTAAAAAGAGATTAATTTTTTTAATCTCTTTTTTATTTTTTGCTTAAATTACTATATTAACTAATACTAAGCCCCATTTAGCTAAAATAATAACAAATATAAAAAATAAAGGCGTTTTTTTATGGAAAACCTTTTCGAAGATCAAGATATAATAGATATTAATATAGAAGATAGTGTAAAAGCTTCTTACTTAGATTACTCAATGAGTGTAATTATTGGACGGGCACTTCCTGATGCTAAAGATGGATTAAAGCCAGTACATAGAAGAATTTTGTATGCAATGCATGATTTAAACATGACTGCTAGATCTCCTTATAAAAAATCTGCAAGGATTGTAGGAGATGTTATTGGTAAGTATCACCCTCATGGTGATAGTTCAGTTTATGATGCATTGGTAAGATTAGCACAAAACTTCTCAATGAGAGCACCACTTGTTGATGGACAAGGTAACTTTGGTTCAGTTGATGGTGATAATGCAGCTGCTATGAGATATACAGAAGCAAGAATGACTAAAATTTCAGAAGAGATTTTAAAAGACCTTGATAAAGATACTGTTAATTTTGTTCAAAATTATGATGATACTTTAAAAGAGCCTGCTGTATTACCTACAAGGGTTCCTACCTTACTATTAAATGGTAGTGAAGGTATTGCTGTTGGTATGGCAACAAAAATCCCACCTCATAACCTAAAAGAGTTACTTGATGCTGTACTTTATACAATTGATAATCAAGAAGCAACTGCTGAAGATTTAATGCAGTTTATTCATGGTCCAGATTTTCCAACAGGTGGTACTATTTTTGGAAGACGTGGAATTATTGATGCGTATAAAACAGGTCGAGGAAGAGTTAAAATAAGAGCTAAACATCATATTGAAACTAAAGGTAAAAAAGAGGTTATTGTACTTGATGAACTTCCTTACCAAGTAAATAAATCAAGATTAATTGAACAAATTGCTATTTTGGCAAAAGATAAAAATATCGAAGGTATTTCAGAAGTTAGAGATGAATCTGATAGAGAAGGTATTAGAGTTGTAATTGAGCTTAAAAAAGATGCAATGAGTGAAATTGTATTAAATAATCTTTATAAATCAACTCCAATGGAGACTACTTTTGGGATTATTTTACTTGCAGTTCATAATAAAGAGCCAAAGGTATTTAATCTTCCTGAATTGTTAAGACTGTTCTTATCACATAGAAAAACAGTTATTATTAGAAGAACTATTTTTGATTTAGAAAAAGCAAAAGCAAGAGCTCACATTTTAGAGGGTCTAAAAATTGCAGTTGATAATATTGATGAAGTTGTAAAAATTATTAGATTATCATCAAATGATGCAGATGCAAAAGAGAAACTTCAAGATAGATTTGAGTTATCACTTATTCAATCACAAGCTATTTTAGATATGAGACTTGGAAGATTAACAGGTCTTCAAAGAGATAAACTTGAAGCTGAATATCAAGAGCTATTAAGATTAATTGCTGAACTTGAAGCAATACTAAAATCAGAAGAAAAATTAAATGAAATTATTAAAGAAGAAATTCAAGAGATAAAAGATAAATATTCAGATGAAAGAAGAACTGAAATTGAAGACTCATATGATGAGATTGATATAGAAGATCTAATTCCAAATGAGCCAATGGTTGTTACTATTACTCACAATGGATATGTAAAAAGAGTTCCAATTAAATCATATGAGAAACAAAGAAGAGGTGGTAAAGGTAAAGTCGCAGTTACTACACATGATGATGACTTTATTGAAAGATTCTTTGTAACAAATACTCATGATACATTGATGTTTATTACAAATATGGGTCAGTTATACTGGTTGAAAGTATATAAAATTCCAGAAGGAAGTAGAACTGCAAAAGGAAAAGCAGTTGTTAACTTAATCAACTTAAGAGCTGATGAGAAGATTATGGCTATTATTCCAACTACTGATTTTGATGAGAGCAAATCATTGGCATTCTTTACAAGAAATGGTATTGTAAAACGAACATCTTTAGCTGAATTTAGTAATATAAGAAGCAATGGTGTAAGAGCAATTGTTCTTGATGATGCGGATGAGGTAGTAACTGCTAAAATCACTATTCCAGGCTCACAATACTTTATGATATTTACAAGTTTAGGTCAATGTATTAGATTTGAAATAGATAAAACAAGAGAACAAGGAAGAAGCACAAGAGGTGTAAGAGGTATTAAGTTTAAACTTGATTCTGACTTTGTTGTTGATGCTGATGTAATTATAAGTGAAGAACAAGAGCTATTAACTGTATCTGAAAAAGGTATAGGAAAAAGAACAACAGTAGATGAATATAGACTTACAAATAGAGCTGGTTCAGGTGTTATTTCTATGAAGTTACATCAAAAAACTGGAAATGTTATTGGTTCAGTTTTAGTTGATGAAACACAAGATTTAATGGCTTTAACATCTATTGGTAAGATGATTAGAGTAGATATGAATACTATTAGAAAAGCTGGAAGAAATACTTCTGGTGTAATTATTGTTAACGTTGATAAAGGGGATAAAGTAGTTTCAATTGCTAAGTGCCCTAAAGAAGAAGACGATGAACTTGATATTGAATCTGCAACTGATTTAGCAGGTATTATTGAAGATACGAATTTAGTTGATAATGATGATTCAAAAGATCAAAATAGTTAATTAGATTAAATCTATATACAATAAATGAAGAGGAAGAAAAATGAGAAAATTTAATGTTGCTGTTGTAGGAGCAACTGGTGCTGTTGGAGAAGAGCTTTTAAGAGTAATGGATGCATATGATTTTCCAGTTAACAATATAATTCCATTAGCAAGTGCTAAAAGTGCTGGTTCTACAGTTGAATATAAAAATAAAGAATATACAGTTTTAGAACTTACTGAAACTGTATTTGAAGAAAATGATGTTGAAATTGCATTTTTTAGTGCAGGTGGTAGTATCTCTGCAAAATTTGCGAAATTTGCAGTTGAAGCAGGTGCTGTTGTTATTGATAATACAAGTCACTTTAGAATGGAGCCAAATATTCCATTAGTTGTACCTGAAGTTAATCCTGATGATATTTCAAAATGGAAAGAAACAGGAATTATTGCAAATCCAAACTGTTCAACTATTCAAATGGTATTATCTTTAAAACCACTTGATGAATTATATGGAATTAAAAGAGTAGATGTATCAACGTACCAAGCTGTAAGTGGTGCAGGAAAAGCTGGTATGGAAGAGCTTGTAAAACAGATGCAAGCATTTTTTGCTTTTAAATTAGATGAAACTAAAAAAGAGGCTTTTGCTCATCAAATAGCACTTAATGTAATTCCACAAATTGACGTAGCTCAATCAAATGGATTTACAAAAGAAGAGATGAAAATGATTAATGAGACTCAAAAGATTTTACATAAACAAATGCAAATTGCAGCTACTTGTGTAAGAGTTCCTGTATTAAGAAGCCATAGTGAGTCTATTACTGTTACATTTGATGATGATGTTGAAGTTGATATTGATAAAGTAAAAGAGGTTTTAGGGAATTTTGATAATGTAGATGTTATTGATGATTTAGAAAATAATCAATATCCAATGCCAATTATTTCAACAGATACTGATACAACATTTGTAGGAAGAATAAGAAAAGATGCTTATGCAAATAATATTATTCATTACTTTAATGTTGCAGACCAAGTTAGAGTTGGAGCTGCAACTAACTCAGTTAGAATTGCATTAAAATGGATTGAAATGGAGAATGATATCTAATGATAGAGAAGCTTTTTGAAAAAGCTATGTGGCAGACAAGATTTTTAGTAATCTTGTCTGTTATATTTGGACTACTTGGAGCTATAGTTTTATTTGTAGTTGCAAGTTTAGATATTTGGAATGTTACTAAATATACATTTGATACTATAATAACAAATGCACATCCAGAAAATTTTCATGAAGATATAGTAAGTGGTATTATTGGTGCTGTTGATTTATATTTAATTGCTGTTGTTATGTTGATTTTTTCTTTTGGTATATATGAGTTATTTATATCTCCGATTGATCATGTTGAATCAGCAAAAGAAGACTCTAAAATATTATCAATAACATCACTAGATCAGTTAAAAGACAAAATTGCAAAAGTTATAATTATGGTTTTAGTTGTAAACTTTTTTCAAAGAGTGTTACATACTAATTATACTTCTGCTTTAGAGATGTTATATTTTGCGTTAGCAGTTACAGCCTTAGCTGTAGGATTGTATTTCTTAGGGAAGATAGGAAAAAAATAAATAAAAGGTTATATAAATGTCAAAAATTTTTGTAGATGCTTGTTTTGGTAAGGAAACTCCTTATACTCCTGTATGGATGATGAGACAAGCCGGAAGATACTTACCTGAGTATATGAAAGTAAGAGCAGAAGCTGGAAGTTTTTTAAATCTTTGTCATGATCCTAAAAAGGCATGTGAAGTTACTATTCAACCTCTTGATATTGTAGGAGTTGATGCAGCAATTTTATTTAGTGATATTCTAGTTATTCCACATGAAATGGGAATGGATTTAGAGTTTATTAAAGGTGAGGGACCTGTATTTCATAAACCTTTAAAAGATGAAGCAGATATTGATGCTTTATTAGGTGGTGAAGAAGCAGCAAATAAATTAACATATGTTTATGATACATTGAAATTATTAAAAGAAGAACTTCCTGAAGATAAAACACTTATTGGATTTACAGGTGCTCCTTGGACTCTTGCTACTTATATGATTGAGGGAAAAGGAACTAAAACATATAACTTATGTAAAAAGCTAATTTATACTAATCCTGAACTTATGCATAAACTTCTTGCAAAAGTTACACAAGTAGTTAAGTATTATATGGAAAAACAAATACAAGCAGGTGCAGATGTTGTTCAGATTTTTGATTCATGGGCAGCAGCCTTGGAAAAACAAGCATATTTTGAATTTTCATGGAAATATATGGTTGAAATTGCGGAGTATTTAAAAGAGAAATATCCACACATTCCTGTTATTATGTTCCCTAAAGGTATTGGTCAATACTTAGATGATATTTATGGAAACTTTGATGTATTTGGTGTTGATTGGTCAACTCCAATGGCATTAGCAAAAGAGAAGCTTGGTGATAAATATGTTCTTCAAGGTAATATGGAGCCTTGTAGATTATACTCAAAAGAGAAAACAACAGCTTGTGTTGAAAAAATTCAAGAAGTTATGGGTGGAAAAAGACATATCTTTAATTTAGGTCATGGTATTTTACCAGATGTACCTGTAGAGAATGCAAAGCACTTTGTAAGTGAGTGTCACAGAGTTTCAAAAAAGGCTTAAAACGTTAAGAAAAAGTAAACTGCTTTACTTTTTTAGTTTGTAGCGATTATTATAAAAGAGAGGCTTTTTTAAGCTTCTCTTTTTTTATTTAAAGGAATAAAATGTCATATTCAAACTCTATAATATTTGGTCCAATTCCATCAAGAAGATTTGGAATCTCTTTAGGAATTGATTTATCACCTAGCACAAAACAGTGTAATTTTGATTGTTTATATTGTGAATTAGAACCTGCAAAAACAATGGATTCTATGAGTGATTATCCAAATGTTAGTGAAGTTATAAACGAAGTTAAAAAAAGTTTTGAGAAACATCCTAAAATTGATGTTATAACCTTAACAGCAAATGGAGAACCTACTTTATATCCATTTCTTGATGAATTAATAGATGAATTAAATAAGATAAAAAAAGATGCTAAAACATTGATTTTGTCAAATGGAAGTACTATTTATAAACAAGATATTTTTGATGCATTATTAAAGCTTGATACTGTTAAATTATCACTTGATTGTGTAAGTGAAAAATGTTTTAAAAAACTTGATAGGGTTCATAATAATATTGAGATTGAAAAAATAATTCCTTCAATGATAGAGTTCTCAAATAAATTTAAAAATAATTTTGTTTTAGAAATACTTTTTGTTAAAGATTTAAATGATAAAAAAGAAGAGATAGATTTACTTTATGAAGCTATAAAAAAAATCGATCCAAAAAGAGTTGATATTGGTACAATTGATAGACCACCTGCTTATAAAGTAAAACCTGTGAGTTTTGAAGTTTTAGAAAATGTCGCAAATACTTTTAAAGGAATAAATGTAAATATCGCATATAAAAATAGACCAAATCAGATTCAAAAATTTAATGAAAATGAAATAATCTCAATGCTAAAAAGAAGACCATTGACAAGTGAAGATATTGAAAATATGTTTGATGAATCTTCAAAAATCATCTTAAAAAAATTGTTAAAAGAGCAAGTAATTTCAATAATAGACAGTAGTGGATTAAAATTTCATAAAATTTTATAATTTTATTTGATATTACTTGACAAAAGAGTAAATTTTTACTATAATTCCAGCCCATTAAAGGAACATGCATTCCGGATTAGCTCAGCGGTAGAGTAGGTGACTGTTAATCACTTGGCCACTGGTTCGAATCCAGTATCCGGAGCCATAACTTTAATGAAGCTTTATATTAGATATATTCCGGATTAGCTCAGCGGTAGAGTAGGTGACTGTTAATCACTTGGCCACTGGTTCGAATCCAGTATCCGGAGCCATAATCTAATAAAACTTATCTTATGTTCCGGATTAGCTCAGCGGTAGAGTAGGTGACTGTTAATCACTTGGCCACTGGTTCGAATCCAGTATCCGGAGCCATAACTTTAATCAAACAACTATTTCATTTTAACTATAAAAACCAAAGAAAAGATATGATATTCTAATTTATCATTTTAATAAGGTTTATTTTGGATTTAGATTTTTTTATAGTTGCATCTATTGTGCTTATTATAGCTGCTTTTGTACATGGTAGTATAGGTTTTGGATTTGCTTTAATACCTACACCTATAATAGCAATTTTTACTGATATTCAAACTGCAATTTTACTTACACTTATTCCTACTTTAGTAGTTAATTTAGTTAGTTTTTTAAGTGAGGGTAATATACTTGATGGTTTAAAAAAACATATGCCCCTAGCATTGCTTACAATGCTTGGAAGTGCAATAGGTACTCAGCTATTAATTATGAGTAACTCCGAGCTTTTTAAGCTTCTATTGGCTTTTATAATACTTATTTATCTTTTTGTAAATAAAGTTGATATGTCAATCTCTATTTTTAAAACTTATCCAAAAAGCTCTTTTGTTGTTTATTCATTATTTACAGGGGTTGTAGGCGGACTTACTAATGTAATGGGACCTTTGCTTATGATATATGGAATTGAACTTAAGTATTCAAAAGCTGAGCTTATTCAAGCTATGAATATCTCTTTTTTATTTGGTAAAATTATTCAGATTGTGGTTTTTTTGATAAATGGAAGTTTTACAAGTGAGCATTTGTCATTTTCTTTTATGGCAATTTTTATAATCTCATTTTCACTATATTTAGGAATTAAGTTAAAAAAGAGAATGGATACCAAAGTTTATTTAAAAGTAATTAGAGCTGTATTATTTATTATTTCATTGATTTTAATCGCACAAGTGATAATATAAAGTATCAAATTAATTTTTTAACTTGATACTGTTTATTTTTTAAGTTTTGTTTTTTCATCTTTTTTTATACCGCAACTTTTTTTACCACAATTACAACCTTTATTTTTAGATATTGAATGATAGATATAATAAACTGCAAAAAGTGTTATTACTATTAATAATATTTTATCCATATAATTTTCCTTTTAAGTATGAGCTTTTGCTCATACTTATTATTTCATAGGTTTAGCTTCAACCCAAATAACCGCATCTTGGCTTAATTCTTTACCTTTATACTCTTTATCTGGGCCTACACCAAGTGCGCAAAATCCCCATTGACCAGCTTTTGGAATGGCAAATGTAAACTCACCATCTTTATTTGCTTTTATTGTCATTGTTACAAATGAGTCTTGTGGTGCAGTAACTCTATCTTTACCCATTTTATTGTTTTTTGTATCTACATCTCTATTTAGATATTCAACTTCAATTTCAGCATAAGGAACAACTTTTCCTTTTGATTTTACTATTCCTGTAAAGCTTCCACCTTCCCAAATAGCATAAGGCTTTGTCAATGGAACAATTTCAGCTTTTAAGCCAAGCTCACTATCCCAATCAGTAGGTGTTCCTGCAACATTTATTATAGTTTTTGTGATTTGTTGAATATATGCATCTTCATTTTTTTCATAATATGGTTTTGGCTTTAATACTAAAATATGGTCACCCATTCTTCTAGCTTTATATTTTGATTCATATGCTTTTGCTTTATTATGATTTCCTTGAAAAGTAATAGAATTTAGACTTTTCATTAAATCTTTTTTCTTGCCTTTATTTATTACATAAAACTCTTCTACTCCTGCCATATCCATTGTATGCTCATCTGCAAATGGATGTGTAAATACATGCTTAAATTCAACAGTTTTCCCTTTAGGAAGAGCCATGTTATCAGTATAAAGCATTTGAAAGTGTGCAAATGCACTTGTTGATAAAACTGTTGCAGCAATACTGCTAATTAAAATTTTCTTCATCTGGTTTTCCTTTTATATATTAATACTTATAGTCATTATCAATTATAAACTAGCTTTATCTTCACAAAGAAGATAAAGTTTTATATTATTCTGTTATATCAGAACCTTTTATTTTTACTTGATGTCCTTCACCTGCATCAAAAATTGCAGTATAATCTCCACTTGGTTTATCAAATGTTACTTCACTGTATTCATTCATTTTAGTGTTGAATATAATTTTTCCATCTTTTTCAACTTTAAATTTTACTCCTGTGGCACTACTTCCATCACTAAAACCACCCTCACAAGTGATTGTTCCATCTGCATTATCAAAACAACTCATTATTGCACTATGTGCAAACATTGAACTTATCATAAAGCTTAATGCTAATACTATTTTTTTCATTTTTTTCCTTTCTTTTTATTAAATTGTATTTTGTTAAATTAGACTTTATTTAGTCCTCCTTTCCAGTTTATACTTTTACTTGGATAAAAAGCCAAAATAAGAGTAATAAAAACTATTGCAAAATAGAATGTTGCCATGGCTTCTACTCCATTTAAGGAGAAAATATTTCCAACTGTAAATGTTAAAGAAGACATTGCAATTCCTAAAAATACTGGAAAAAATATTGCAAATATCATCCACTTGTAACTATTTGTTTGCATTTTCACTACAATCATAGTTGCAATACAAGGTGGAGTTAGAATCATGAAAATTATAATTGCAGCTGCATGTAATGGAGTATAACCACTGTTCTCCGCCATTGCTTCTTCTGCTCTTTTTGAATCAGCTTTGTTATTTTCATAAATACTTCCAAGTGTTGCAACTGCACTCTCCCTTGCTGCAAATGAGCTTAAAAATGCTACATTTATTTTCCAATCAAAACCTGCATATTGAGTAATTGGCTCTAATGCTCTTCCTGTCATTCCAAGTATAGAGTTTTCAATTTTTTCATTTTTCATCTCTCTTAATACTTTTTTTCTATCTCTTGAGAGTTTTCTAATAGCTCTATTTATTTTTTTCGCTTCTTTATCTCTTTTGGGTTTTAAGAATGTATAATAGTTCGCATTTATCAATTTAAATTTTTTATCAAGCTGTTTTGCATCTTCTTTTGATGTAGCTGCCATTCTTTTTGCTCTATAACCATCATAATAGTTTAATAAATCTGAAACCTCTTTTTTTGTATCTACTAGTTCATAATATTTGTTGTTTTTAATTTGTTTATCAAATTTACTTAAATAAGCAAGTGATTGCTTTTCGTATTTTAAGGTTGATTCTTCATTTAAGCCTGGAAACTCTAGCATTGCAAATAGTATAACTGCTACTGCTAATACAATTGTTACAACTTTTTTAATATATATCCACACTTTTTGGAAAGATCTTATAAATACACCTTTAATTGTTGGAACATGATAAGGAGGTAACTCCATTACAAAAGGAGCTGTTTGTCTTGTTTTTAGTACTGTTGTTGTTAAGAGTTTTGCAATTAATAGTGCAATAAAAATAGTAATTGTTGAAATGAAAAACATCATCAATGCCATTTCTGGTTTGAAAAAAGCTCCTAATAAAAGAGTGTAAAAAGGTACTTTTGCAAGACAATTCATATATGGAACTGTCAATATTGTAGCCATTCTTGCTCTTTCATCACTAATTCCTTTTGTTGACATAACACCAGGAACTGCGCAACCGCCTACCATTGCTCCACCTAATACCAATGGAAGTGTAGATTGTCCATGTAAACCAAATTTTTTGAAGATTTTATCAAGAATAAAAGCCATTCTTGGCATATACCCTACATCTTCCATAATTGCAATTAATGCAAATAGAATAAAAAAGATAGGAATATAGTTTAATAATGCGATTGAACTATTTGTCATCCAGATAAAAAAATCTGTTATCATAGGCACTTGAGTAAAATCAGCTTTTGGTAATATATCAATGATAAAGTTTTTCATTGAAGCTAATATAGGCCAAGTATAATCTGTGAGTTTATATCCATAAACAATAGATATTTGGTAAACTAAGAATATAATAAATAGTAATATTGGTATTGCAAATATTCTATTTAATACTATTTTGTCAACTTTATCAGTTAAGGTTTCTTTATTTTTATTGTGATTTTTTACGCATTCATGATATATAACATCAGCAGAGTCATATCTAAATGTTGCAAGAAAAGAGATTGTATCTTTATCATGAAGTGTATGAAAACTCTCTATTTCTTTATCAATTTCTTCTTTTTTTATCTTTGAGCCAACATGTTCTAAAATAGTTGGATCTTCTTCAAGAAGTTTAATTGCAAGCCATCTTTTACTTAGATGACTTTTACTATTTTCTAAAAGTTTTTCAATCTTTTCTATATGAATTTCTAACTCTTCATAGTTTATTTTAAACTCTTCATAGAGTGTCTTTTTTTCAAAAGTATCAGTAATCGTTTGCATAAGCTCTTTTCCACCAATGCCTTTTGATCCACTTGTCTCAACAACTGGACAAGAAAGCATTTTAGAAATCTTTTTAGAATCAATTTCTAAGCCTCTATTTTTTGCTATATCAATCATATTTAATACAACAATAACAGGTATTCCTATCTCTAAAAGTTGAAATGTAAGGTAAAGATTTCTTTTTAAGTTTGAAGAGTCAATTACATTTACAATAATATCAATATTTTTTTCTTTTGAATTTGGATTACTCTCATCAATTATAAATTTTTTTGCAACTTTTTCTTCTTGTGAAAATGAGCTAAAAGAGTATGTTCCTGGCAAATCTACCATCTCAACTTTGTAATCTTCATATTTGAAAAATCCAGTTTTTTTATCTACTGTTACACCAGGATAGTTTGCAATGTGTTGTTCAATTCCACTTACAAGGTTAAAAATTGTAGATTTACCACAATTTGGTTGACCTGCAAGACCTACTTTTATTTGCTTCATATTTTAACCTCAATTAAAGAAGCTTCACTTTTTCTAATACTTATATAATAGTTTTGTATTTTTAATTCCATTGGATCAAATAAAGGTGCTTCTCTAATAACCTCAATCTCACTATTCATAACAAAGCCCATATCTAATAATCTTCTTAAAAGCTTTCCGTCTGTTCTTATTTTTTTTATTTTTGCTTTTTGTCCTTTTGATAAAGTATCAAGCATAATCAATTTTTTATTCAAAATATAACCTTTAGTAATTATGATAATCGTTATTGAAATATTAAGATATTAAAACTTAAAATATTATAATATATACTTAAAAAAATAAAATTTCTTTTTTAGAAATTACCATAAAAAGGTTGTTTGTTATTAAAATGTCACAGAAATTGAAAAATTAGATTGTAGATTATTATAAGAAAAACTTATATTTTTATGAATTTAGGTCATAAAACTACCCCTGAAACTCTTAAGATGTAAAATTCGCAAGAAACATCTGAAGATAAAAAATCAAGAAACAAAAAGGGACAATAAAAATATTCCAGAGGCAGTTTTATGACCTATATACACTCCAAAAGGAGTGTATAAAATTAGAAACTATATACTAATGTAGCGTTTAATTGATTCATATCAGAACCAACCCAACCATTTACATCATCTGTATTAAAGTATGTGTATCCAACATTTGCTTTGATATTATCAGATACTTTGTATCCTAACCATAAAGTTGTTTCTTCAGCATCATACTCTTCTTGTGAATCTGTCTTGTAATCATTAAAGATTCCATAAAGTAAAGTAGCGTTTAAATTCCCAAATGATTTGCTTAAACTTGCATAGTAAGTCTCTGCATTTCTATAATAAAAAGCATCACCTTCTTCAAATGGACATAATGACTCTCCAGCTGCTCCATATCCAATAAATGGGTCTTTGTCATCTCCAACTTTTGCATAACCAATAGCTGCATTAACTCCAAGGATTTTTGTACTAGCTTTTAAATGAAAAAAGTCAGTATCATCTTGATTTAAATCATCATCCATTTTTTGTTGAACATAGTCTGCTCTAATAGAAAATTTATCATAATCAAGATTTAATCTTCCACCTAATTTGTAGTGATTATCTGGTAAATATACATCATAAACAGTTGCTTTGATATTATCATTGAATTTATGAGTAATACCTAATTTATATGCACCTTTACTATCATTTATATTTTCCATAGGTCTATACTCTCTTGCATAAACTCTACCAATTTTTTTAGACCAAATTGCTTCAACTGATGTATCACCAAATACTGCATCAAGTTTAACTGCATCATGTGTTTTTGCAAACCAATCAGAAACAATAAATTGTCTACCAGCTTTAAGTGTGAAATTATCATATTGGTATTTTACAAAGAACTCTTCAGCATCAATGTCTTTTTCATCACCATTTTCATAAAATCTCTCACTAGCATCTCCACTACCTTTCCAAGTCTCAAGGCTATCATGCTCTTCAAATAGATTTTTATATGCTCTAAATTTAGTAGTTAAACTAAGATTATTCCAAACACCTGTTTCATACTTTAATGCAAATGAACCAACACTATAAGCAGTGTCTTGATAATAGTTTCCTACTTTTTCATCAACATTTCTTGTTTCATAAGTAACTGCAACTTCTCCACTTACTTTTCCATTAGTTAAAGCTTCGTGTAAACTATTTGCACTCGCGAATGTGCATGCACTTAAAGCTAATGAAGCGATTAAGCTTAATTTGATACTTTTCATTATATAATAAAGAAAAAGGAGAAAATATGACATATACATATCATAACCCAACATTAATAGAGTTTGGAAAAGAAAAAATCGAATCTATTTCTAGTTATATACCTAAAGATGCAAAAGTTTTATTTGTTTATGGTGGAGGATCTATTAAGAAAAATGGTGTTTATGAACAAGTTGTAAAAGCTTTGGAAAAATATGAATCTTTTGAATTTAGTGGAGTTGAACCTAATCCTACAGTTGAAACTATGAATAAAGCAGTAAAATTAGTAAAAGAAAAAAATATCAATTTTATATTAGCTGTTGGAGGAGGCTCTGTTATTGATGGGTGTAAATATTTAGCAGCAGCCTCATTATATGAAGGAGATGCTTGGGACTTTTTAGATGGAACTGCACAACCTACAGAAGCTTTACCTTTGGGTGTGATTTTAACTTTGCCTGCAACTGGAAGTGAATCTAACTGTGGTTCAGTAGTTTCAAGAAAAGAAACAAATGAAAAAAGATTTTTCTTTTCACCTAAAGTTTTTCCTATGTTTGCAGTTTTAGACCCAAGTGTTATGATAACACTTGATGATAGGCAATTATCAAATGGATTAATTGATGCTTTTGTTCATACATGTGAACAATATCTTACATATCCAAATGACTCTTTACTTCATGATGGATATAGTGAAACTATTTTAAAAGGTTTAATTACTCTTGCAAATAATTGGAATAAAAGAGATACTTACCATTGGCAAGAGAATCTAATGCTTTTAGCAAATCAAGCTTTAAATGGATTTATTGGTTCAGGAGTACCACAAGATTGGGCAACTCATATGATAGGACATGAACTAACAGCATTTTATGGTCTTGATCATGCAAGAAGTTTAGCAGTAGTTCAACCCCAACTTTTAAGAGTAATGTTTGAAGATAAAAAAGAGAAACTTTTACAAATGGGACAGAATGTTTTTAATATAGATGATGCACAAAAGACAATAGAAAAAATAGAAGAGTTATATCACTCTTTAGAAGTTTCAACAAATCTAAATGATTATGAAATAGATGATAAAGTTGTATCAAATATTACAAATGCTTTAGAAAAACATGAGATGACAGCAATTGGTGAAAAACAAAATATCACACTTGATAAGATAGAACAAATACTTACACTAACTATGAAATAAATCTAAAGGGGAAATATCCTCTTTAGATAAATAATATTTATAATTATATATTTATTTTTTCATAAAATAAATTTTAAAAGAATGTAAATAACTATTAATATTATTTTAGCTACTATTTTAATACAAAAACAAATAAACAGGAAAAATAGTATGCAAAATATAATAAAAATCCTACTACTAATATGTATAACAACAATAGTATTAAATGCACAAGAAT
>NZ_JBSRRO010000043.1:0-22776 GCF_055140965.1 Malaciobacter sp. | reverse complement strand
AATATCATTTGCAAATGATGATTTTTGTAAAATAGCAGAGTATAGCCTAGAAGAGTTAATGGGACAACCACATAATATGGTAAGACATAAAGATATGCCAAAAAAGGCATTTAAAAGCTTGTGGGATACAATACAAAAAGGTGATATTTGGACAGGCTATGTAAAAAATGCCACAAAAACAGGAGGGTATTATTGGGTATTTGCCACAATATATCCATTTGAGAGTTGCGATGGTTCAAAGGGGTATTTATCTTGTAGAAGAAGAGCTTCTGAAGCTGAGATCAAATCTGCTAATGAACTTTATGCAAAATGGAAAAATGAAGAGTAAGGTTAAATAACAACCTTACTTTCAATTGCTTTTGAAAGAGAAATTAAATCTACATTTTCTAAACTAACACCTGTTGGTACACCTTGTGCAATCTTCATAAAATTAATCTCAAAATCTTTTAATTTATCTTCAATAAATAGTATAAATGCATCATTTGCAAGGGATGGAGTAATAGCAAAAAGTATATCACTTATTCTATTTTCTCTTACTAAATCTATTAATTTATCAATACTTTGTTCATCTAAATCTTCAATTACAAAATATAATCCATCAAATTTTTTAGACTCTTCGATTATAAAAATATCTTTTGCACTTTGAACAATACAAAGGATTTTCTCATTTCTACTATCGTCTAAACAAAATTCACAAATTTCATGTTCACTCATAGAGCCACATCTTGTACATTTAGTTATATTTTTTATTGCATTTTCAATACTGTGAGCTAATTTTATACCACAATAGTTATCATTCATTACTATATGATAAGCTAATCTTAAAGCTGATTTTTTTCCAATAGTTGGAAGAGACTCAAAAGCCTCAACTAATTCATAAAATTTTTCTAATCCTTTTTTCATAAGGCGGATTATATCAAAGATTTATCATAATTTAGTTAAAATCGCGTAAAATTAAGTTAGGAGTACTAATATTGACTGAATTAGATTATTATGAAGTATTAGAAATTAGCAAAGATGCTGATAAAAGTACAATAAAAAAAGCCTACAGAAAAATGGCGATGAAGTATCACCCTGACAAAAACCCTGATGACTCAGAAGCAGAAGACAGATTTAAAGCTGCTAATGAAGCTTATCAAGTTTTAAGTGATGATGAAAAAAGAGCTATTTATGATAGATATGGTAAAGCAGGCCTTGAAGGACATGGCCAAGGTGGAGGATTCTCAAGTGCAGGGTTTGATGACTTAAGTTCAATTTTTGAAGAGATGTTTGGTTCTGCATTTGGTGGAGCTGATTTTGGTGGTGGAAGAAGACGAAGAAAGTCATATAACTACAATTTAGATATTGGTATTGAAGTTGAAGTTGAATTCAATGAAGCTATCTTTGGTGTAACAAAAGATGTAACTTATAAATACAAAGATGCTTGTGATACTTGTAAAGGAACAGGGGCTAAAGATGGAAAACTATCTACTTGTTCTACTTGTCAAGGACAAGGTCAAGTACACATAAGACAAGGATTTATGACTTTTGCACAAACTTGTCCGCATTGTCAAGGAACAGGAGAATCAAAAGCTCAAAATTGTAAAAAATGTAGTGGTACAGGATACCATGAGAAAGAGGATAGCTTTGAAGTAAGTATTCCTGAGGGTATTAATGATGGAAATAGAATTAGAGTTTCAAACAGAGGTAATATTGCACCTGATGGAACAAGAGGTGATTTATATATCCAAATTTCAGTAAAAGAAGATTCACATTTTATTAGAAATGGAGATGATATCTATATTGAAGTTCCACTATTTTTTACTCAAGTTGCCCTTGGTGGGAATATTAAAATACCTAGTTTAAGAGGTGAACTTGACTTAGAGATTCCTGCTGGAACTAAAGATAAAGAACAGTTCAAATTTAGAGGTGAAGGTGTTAAATCTGTACAAGGGTATGGAAAAGGAGATTTAATTGTTCAAATTAAAATAACTTATCCAAAATCACTAAATAAAGAACAAAAAGAACTATTAACTAAACTTCAAGAGAGTTTTGGAATAGAGAGTAAACCACATGAATCAAGCTTTGAAAGTATGTTTGATAAAGTTAAAAAATGGTTTTAAATAAAGTTAGGGAATAAATCCCTTACTTTATTATTTTAAACTTATTATTAACTCTTTTAACTTTTTTGCTGATTCATTTAAACTTTTATCATTATAAAACTCGATTAAATTTTTAGCTTCTATTTTAGTATAGCTTCTGTTTAGTCTATTTTCTATCTGTGTTAATGTTTCTCTATTTCTTTTAATTAACCTTTTTTTTAAAGTATCTTTATCTAAAACTATATTTATAGTAAAAACATTTTCAAACTCTTTTTCAAACTCTTGAATTACTGCTCTTGAAATAGAAATAATATTTATAGTATCATCTTTAATACAATTTTTAGAAATTCCATAGAAATTTCCATGGGCACTCCAAGATGATATAAAAAAAGAGTTCTGCTTTAATATAAAAAAAGCTTCTTTTGAAAGATAATAGTTCGTTTCATTAATATCTGGTACTCTTGTTATATACCTTTTTATAAAGTTTGCATCTAATGTTTTTTTTAATTCATTTAATAAACTATCTTTACCAACTCCACTAGCGCCAACTAGTAAAACTATTTTTTTATTCATTTGTTATCTTCTTATTAATATAGAACTATTCTATTTAGTTTTAATTTAAAAAACCATAATATTTATAAAAATAATTCTATAACTAGCTTATAACAAACTTTTAAATATAATACTTTTAAAAATGCTATTTATTCAAAAGGAAAACATATATGCAAAAACCGTATTTAAAGTCATATCCAGATGAAAATGGATATTTTGGAAAATTTGGAGGTTCATTTATACCACCACAACTTGAAAAACCTTTTTTAGAGATTATAAAAGCCTATGAAGAGATAAAAAATTCAGATAAATTTATTGAAGATTTAAAATATGTAAGAAAACACTATCAAGGAAGACCTACTCCAATAAGCTTTGCAAAAAATTTAACTAATTATTGTAATGGAGCAAAAATATATTTAAAAAGAGAGGATTTAAATCATACAGGAGCTCATAAATTAAATCACTGTATGGCAGAAGTTATTTTAGCAAAACATTTAGGTAAAAAAAAGGTTATTGCTGAAACAGGAGCAGGACAACATGGTGTTGCATTAGCAACTGCTGCTGCTTATTTTGGCTTAGAGTGTGAAATACATATGGGTGAAGTTGATATAGAAAAAGAGTATCCAAATGTTGTTAGAATGAAAATTTTAGGTGCAAAAATAGTCCCTGCTACACATGGTTTAAAGACCTTAAAAGAGGCAGTTGATTCAGCATTTGAAGCATATTTAAATGATACGGACAATTCAATTTATTGTATTGGCTCTGTTGTAGGACCACACCCTTTTCCTATGATGGTAAGAGATTTTCAAAGTATTATTGGACTTGAAGCAAAAGAGCAGTTTTTAGAACATGAACCTAATCTACCTAATAATGTTATTGCATGCATTGGTGGAGGAAGTAATGCAATGGGAATTTTTTCAGGCTTTATTGATGAAAACTGTGTTGATTTATATGGAGTAGAACCTATGGGAAAAGGTAATACTATTGGTGAACACTCTGCTTCATTAACTTATGGAGAAGAAGGCATAATGCATGGGTTTAACTCAATTATGTTAAAAGATAAAATGGGTGAACCAGCACCAGTTTATTCAATAGGAAGTGGTATTGATTATCCATCAGTTGGTCCAGAACACGCTTTTTTAAAAACTCAAGGAAGAACAAAAGTTGGCTTATGTGATGATAAAGAAGCAGTAGATGCATTTTATAAATTATCTCAATTTGAGGGTATTATTCCTGCGCTTGAGTCAGCACATGCAGTTGGTTTTGCAATGAAATTAGCTAAAACTTTAGCAAAAGATAAAACAATACTTGTAAATTTAAGTGGTAGAGGAGACAAAGATATAGATTTTGTTATAAAAAACCACCCTATTCCAAATAGTAAGTTTTAAAAGAATTTTCTTTTAAAACTTATCATTTACAATCACTTTTTTTTGATAAAAACTTCAACTCTTCACATGAGAAACCTGCTTGTTTTCTTGCTTCAAAATTAATAATATATTTCTTACTTGTACTTCCAGGGTATACTTCTTCTAAAATCTTTAAATAAGTTTTTTCTGGGGCTAAACTCAATCTTTTACACTCATATTTAAACCACCTATCTCCTTTAGTTACATGGTCAATCTCTTCATTTAGAATAGTGTCTAAAGCCAATAAGATTTTTTCATTAAATCTATCAGGATTGGATTTTAATTTTTCCATTATTTTTGGGTTTTGTTCTAATCCATTTGCTTCTAAGTATCTTGGAACAACAGCCATTCTACTTAGAAGTGTTTGAGTGTTTTTCATAGCTTCAAAAAGATTTGTATGAACTTCTAAATCACCATATTTTGCATCTAATTCATGCAATAATGCTTCAATCATCTTAAAGTGTCTTATTTCATCTTCTGCTACTTCTAACCAATCTTCATAATACTCTCTTGGTAAATTTTCAAATCTTAAAGCTGCATCTAATGCTAAGTCTATTGCACTATACTCTATATGTGCAATAGTATGAAGTAGTGATATTTTTCCTTCTTTTGTATCAAAATGTTTTCTTATCTTTATATTTTTTGCAGGAACAATTTTCAAAAATCCTTCATATGAGGGCTTAATCAATTTACAAACTTTATTATCATTTTTAAAAGAAAATTGTGACACTTTAAAGTTTTCATAAAACTTTTCAAACAATTCAATTTTTTTATTTGGTTTTTTTTCAAGTAATACTTGTTCTAAGCTTTTAAAATAATCCATTTTTTACCTCTGTATTGCTATAATGTATATATATTATAAAAAATTAATGAATTCTATCTAAGTAAGGTTTAAAATAATGGAAATACTTAAACAAGCAATGGGTGATTATCAGACTAACTGTTATATTATTACAATTGATGATAAAGAATTAATTATTGATCCAGGAGTTAATGCAACAGCATGGGTAAAATATCATGTAAAAAACCCAATTGCTATTTTAAATACTCATGGTCATTTTGATCATGTTTGGTCAAACAAAGAGTTAAGTGATGATTTAAATATAAAAATTTATTGTCCTAAAGATGATAATTTTATGTTAGAAAAAGATCCGTACGCTTTAGGGATGACTCCCTCATGTGCTGATGTTTTAGTAGAACCTGATCAAGAGTTTGATTTTGATGGAATAAAAGTTAAATTTCATCATTTTCCAGGTCATACACCTGGATGTTCAGCAATTGAAATTGAAGATAACCTATTTTCAGGAGATTTTATTTTTAATAATACAATTGGAAGATGTGATTTTCCTTTTTCAAGTCCACAGGATATGAAAAAAAGTATAAATAAGATTTTAAAATGGGATAAAAATATTAGAATTCATCCAGGACATGGACCAAAAACAACTTTATTTCAAGAAAAAGATTCGTTAAAAACGTGGTTAAACTATTTATAGAAAGGTATTTATGAGTAATATAATGGTAAACTCATTTCGACAAATTTTAGAAGATCAACAAAAAAGTATTGAACATGCTGAATTTACAATTAATGAAGATAAAAAGATTGTAAAACTTTTTGTAGAGTCACTAAAATATCTTGCTATATCACTAAATAATAGCCACAAAGTAAAAAATTTAAAAATTCTATTTAAAGATTCTATTAATAATTATAATGAAACAATTTTTGAAACAAAAAATGGTACTTTTAATCCAGACTTTAAACTTACATATTTAATTAACTTAAGCCAAAATGTAATAATTACCTATGAAATTTATTGTAATGATGAACAACACTATTATAATTTAGAGATAAATAATGACGCTTTAGTAACAACATTTGACATTATCTCTCAAACTCTTTATAATAAGTACTTAGAAGAGTGTATAAAAGAGCTTTCACTAAAGGATCAAATTACAGGACTTTACAATAGAAAGTATTTAGAAAACTACCTAGAAATGGTAATTTCTCTTGCAAAAAGGGAAGATAAAAAAATTGGTTTTTTAAAAATTGGTATTGATAAGTTTAAAGCTGTAATTGATGAATTTGATTATAATATTGGTGATAGTGTATTAATAACTTTAGCAGAGTTATTAAAAGATACAGTAAGAAACTCAGATATTGTAGCAAGAATTGATGGAGATGAGTTTTTAGTAGTATTACAAAATGTAAAAAGTCAAGAAAATGCAATAATGATTGCAAAAAAAATAATTGAATCTTTTAGTAAAAAGGAGATTTTAGTCAATGAAAAAACAGGGCAAACTTTATTAAAAACAATTTGTATTGGTATCTCTTTGTTTCCAGATAATGCAAAAACAATTGAAGAGATATTAAACAGTTCTGATAATGCTTTATATGAAGCAAAAAATAAAGGAAGAAATGAGTTCTTTGTCTACAATGATAGTCAAATGCATACAATAGATCTATTTTAGGATATTAATTTGAGACACAATATATTAAATTTGATAAAATCAGCTGGTACTAATGAAAGTGATTATAAGGCTTTACAGGATATATTTACACTGTATGACCAACTTCAATTCGCTTCAGATATAAAACAAATGGCAGGAGATATTTTTAATTGGTTAAATGTAACTTTTAAAATAGATAATGTAAATATTGCTTTATTTGATATTGAAAAAAACAATAGAGAAGATATATTAATACATGGAGATCAATTTTTCTTAGATGATAGTTTATCATTCTTTTTTATTATAAATACCCATACAAACTTAAATGCAATTGTATCATTTTGTGCTACTTCTAAAGCACATTTTGAATTAATAAATAAAAATTACAATATTATAGAATCAGCTTTTTTCCAAATCTCACCAATTATTCAAAATGGAATAATTAAAAAGAACTTTATAGAATCACAATCATTAGATTCAGTAACTAATGTTTTTAACAGACACTACTTAGTTGAAAATTTAAATAAACAGATTTTACTATCAGGAAAAGAGTATAAACAAATTTACTTTTTAATGGTTGGTATTGATCACTTCAAGGCTGTAATTGATGAGTTTGATTATGATATTGGAGATAGAGTTTTAGTTGAACTTGCAAAAGTTATACATGCTAATATTTCAGAGTTTGATATGGTAGCAAGACTTACAGGAGATGAGTTTTTAATTTCTGTTTTAAGTTCTTCAAACGAACATGATATTATTAATATTGCAAATAAAATAATTGAAGACTTTTCAAAAGTTGAGATTAAAGTTTCATTAATTCCTGAGCAAGTATTAAAAAAGACGGCTTGTATTGGTTATGATGTTTATACATATAGTGATGAAAAATCAATTGATACAACTATAAAAAATGCAGATATTGCCTTGTATGAAGCAAAAAATAAAGGTAGAAGTAAAGTTTTTAACTTCAATGATATGAAAGAAGAAGATACTATAGATCTTTTTTAGTTCTTCTTTCGTGCTTTAACATATACTCTTTTAGGTGCTGGATAGCCCTCTACAGTTTTACTATTATCATCTTTATCTAAAAAATCTTCTAAACTTTGATCAAAACTCCATTGTGTTTTTCTTTGTTCTTCAGAAGTTGTTGTAGTAACAGCTAATATTTCAATATTTTCAAAACCTGCACGACTTAACCAGTTTTTTAAAGCTGAAATTGTTGGTATAAAATAAATATTTGGTATTTTTGAATATCTTTTATTGGGAGTTAATGCAACTTCTTGCTCTCCATCAATCATAAAAGTATCAATTAAAACTTCTCCATTTTTGTTTAATCCTTTTGCTAAAGATTTTAAGCATCCAACAGGATCAGCTCTATGATATAAAACTCCTAGCATAAAAATAAAATCAAATTTATGATTGTAAAGCTCAAGATGTTCAACTCCTAATTTTTCATAAATAATATTAGTTTTTGCAAAATGGTTTATAAAATCAAACTGTAACATAGTTAATGCACTTGGGTCAAAACCTATTAGTCTTTTTGGTTTATCTTCAAGCATTCTAAACATATAATAACCGTTGTTACAACCAATATCAGCCACAACTTTATCTTTTAAATTAAAGTGTGGTCTTATTAGGTTATATTTAATATTACTTTGCCATTCACTATCAATTTCTAAACCAAAAATTTTAAATGGTCCTTTTCTCCAAGGGATTAAAGTTTTTGCTGTTTTTTCAATTAGTTCAAACTCTTCCTTTGTTAAATCTTCTTTTTTACCAACACTAAACCAGTCACTATTTTCAATATTTATATTATCTTTTTTTATTGAATAAATCTGTTTTAATTGTTCATACCAAGGTTTTACATTTTTCCATTCAAGACATTTTTGTCTTTCTTTTTTCAACTCTTCTAATTTCATAACGCGATTATATTAAATATTTGTTAAAAAACTGTTTTAATAAATATTTGTTTAATAAAACTAAAATTGATTTTTGTTATACTTCAAACTTATGAATTTGCTAGTGTTTATATACTACTACACAAAAAATTCACATAAATTTAACTATAATATTTGGATATTATAAAATAAAGGATTAGCTTTGAAAAAAGTTATAGATGTCTTATTCTCCTTTAAGACTACATTAATACTATTTGCAATTCTTGCCATTGGTGCAGCAGTTGCAACATTTATCGAAAATGACTATGGAACTTCTACGGCTAGAGTTTTAATATACAATCACATATGGTATGAAACTATTTTAGTTTTAATTACACTTAATTTATGTGCAATTATATATAAATATAAAATGTGGAAACACCCTGCAAGATTTATATTTCACGCATCATTTGTAATTATACTAATTGGAGCTGGAGTTACTAGATATATCGGTTATGAAGGAATTGTTCATATTAGAGAGGGACAAACAGAAAATAGAATGATTTCACTTGAACCTTATTTACAAGTAAAAATCAAAAAACAAGATGCCACATATTATAAAGAGTATCAAAAAGAGTTTGCAAGTTTTTGGAATGACAAATTTAGTCATGATATTAAATTTGACAATGAAACATTAAACGTAAAATTTAATAATTATATGTTTGCAAAAAAAGGAAATGCCTCAATGGGTATTTTAACTGTTGATGTAACACTTGATGGTGAAACTAAAACTGTTAAATTACCAGGGAAAAGAGGTCAAAAAGGTGTAACAAAAATTGAAGATTTTGGAGATACTATTGTAACTTTAGAGTATGGTGCTAAAGTTTTAGAACTTCCATTTAATATTAAATTAAGAGATTTTCAACTTGAAAGATACCCAGGAAGTATGGCTCCATCTTCTTATGCTTCTGAAGTTACCGTTATAAAAAAAGATGGTAAAAGCTATGATTATAGAATTTTCATGAATAGAACTTTGCATGAAGGTAATTTTTTATTTTTCCAAAGCTCTTATGACCAAGATGAAAAAGGAACAATATTGTCTGTTAACAACGATCCTGGTAAATGGCCAACATATTTAGGTTATTTCTTATTATCTTTAGGATTAATTTGGAATTTATTTGATAAAAAAAGTAGATTTTGGAAATTGACTAAATTTTTAAAAAATAGAACAGCTGCATCATTTTTACTTGCCTGTCTTAGTACTTTTGCATTAACAACGGATGTAAAAGCAAATGAAAATATGCCTAATATTTCAAGCACTCAAGACTCTATTGTTACTTATATGAATGGATTTAAAGAAGATTCAAAAGCTACTGCTGAAAAATTTTCTTATTTAGTTACTCAAAGTAATGCTGGAAGAATGAAACCAGTAGCAACTTTAAACAAAGAAATTTTACATAAAATTTCTTCAAGAAGTGCAATGTTTGGTATGAATGCAGATCAAATCGTTCTTGGAATGCTTACAAGACCTGAGTTTTGGAGACATGTAAAGATGATAAAAATCAAAACTCCAAAACTAAAACAAGTTTTAGAAATTGATGAATCAAGAAAATATATCTCTTTTGCAGAAGTTTTTACAAAAGAAGGTAAATATAAACTTGAAGAAGAAGCTAAAAAAGCATTTAGAAAAAAACCTACAGAAAGAGGAACTTACGAAAAAGACATTTTAAAACTTGATGAGAAACTAAATATATCTTATATGGTTTACAATGCAAATCTTTTTAAAATCTTCCCTAGAATTCATGATGGTAGAATTGATGATAATCACAAATGGTATAATCCTTTAGATGCATTTAGATTTTTCCAAGGTAAAAATAAAGCTGCTGTTGAAACAATGATTCGAGGTTTTATTAACTCAGTTATTACAGAAGATTATGAAAATGCAAATAAATTTATTGATATGATTCAAATCTATCAAGAAAAAGTTGGTTCAAATATTATTCCAAGTAAATCTCAAATAGAGAATGAAATATTATTTAATAAACTAGATATCTTCTTTAAATTAACACTTGCTTATTTATTAACTGGTTTAGTAATGTTAATCGTAGCATTTATAGTAATTTTTAATCCTAAAATCAAACCAGAAAAAACAACAAAAGTATTTTTTGCAGTACTTGCTATACTATTTGCAGTTCATACATTTGGAATGGGCTTTAGATGGATTATTTCAGGACATGCACCATGGTCAGATACATATGAATCACTTCTTTATATCTCTTGGTCAGCAGTATTTGCAGGAGTAGTTTTCTTTAGAAGATCTTTACTTGCACTAAGTGCCTCTGTTATTGTTGCTGCAATTTTTATGTTTACAGCACATTTAACAAATATTGATCCGCAAATTACAAACTTAGTTCCTGTTCTTAAATCATATTGGTTAACAATACATGTTTCAGTATTAACAGCTTCATATGGATTCTTTGGATTAGCTGCTATATTGGGTTATATGGCACTAATTATGTTTATTTTTAGAAAGAATAGACCTCATTTAGATGATAATATTAAAAGTATAACTGCAATATCTGAAATAGCTTTAATTATTGGTTTAAGTGCAATTACTATTGGAAACTTCCTTGGTGGTGTTTGGGCAAATGAATCATGGGGTAGATATTGGGGATGGGATCCAAAAGAGACTTGGTCTTATATCTCAATTATTGTTTATGCATTTATTCTTCATATGAGATTTGTTAAAAGCTTAAATAACCCATTTACATTTAATGTTGCAAGCACTATTGCATTTAGTACAATTTTAATGACATACTTTGGTGTAAACTTCTATCTATCAGGAATGCACTCATACGCTACAGGTGATCCTGTGCCAATTCCTATGTGGGTTTACTATACAATAGCAATTGTGACAATTACAATTGCCTTAGCTTATAAAAACAGAGATTTAAAAGATACTGTTTGTCATGCTAAAAGTCAAAAAGATTAAGAGTAATACTCTTAATCTTTTAATCTATTTTTATAAAATATCTTCTAAAGCTTTTGGTTTATCTATATAAAATCCTTGTGAATAATCAATATTAAGCTCATTTACTAAATCAAATATCTCTTTTGAAGAAACAAATTCAGCAACAGTTTTTAAACCTTCTTTTTTTGCAAAAACTATCATTGCTTCAACTATATTTCTACTAAAACTATCTTTTAAAATATTTTTAATTAGTGAGCCATCTATTTTTAAAATTGTTGGTTCAAAATCTAAAAGTCTTTCAAAGTTTGAATATCCAGAACCAAAATCATCAATTGCAATATTTCCATTAAGCTCTTTTACTTTTTTTATGAACTCTTTTACTATTGAAAAATCTTTAATGTTTTCATCTTCTAATAATTCAAAAGTTACTTTACTAGCTAAGGTTTTGCATTCATTTAACTTTGCAAAGATTTTATTTCTTATCATCTCATCTTCAATATCAATAATAGAAATATTTATAGTTACATCCATATTAAGCTGCTTCATTGCTAAAAAAGAGTTATCAATAACAATACTTGTAATTTGTTTATAATATCTTCCTTTTTTTGCAATATCTATAAAGAAAAAAGGTGATATAACTTTTTCATCATCTGATATGATTCTTACTAAAGACTCATATTTTTCTATTTTTTTTGTTTTGTTATTATATATTGGTTGATAATATGAAATAATTTTATTATTTTGAATTGCTGTTTTAATCATTTTGATAGTTTCAATATTACTTTTTGCAATTTCACTTAAATTTGAAGTGAGCCCTTGTGCATATATAAAATCTTTTTTTGTTCTATATAGTTGTTTCAATCCTTGTTTTGCCTCAGCATAACTTCTTTTTTTATCTGTACTTATACTTAAAACTACACTTATATCAAATTCAAATTTATCAAACTGTAAAGTACCTCTTTTTACATTTATTTGAAATTTTTTTAATAATAATATTTCATGCTCAATAATATCAGGGTTGAAATTTTCCAACTCTTTTAAGAAAGCATACTCCCCATCACCCAAAGAATAAAACTTTTTATATCCTGAATTTAAAGGAAAAAAATCTAAAATTTCAAATGAGAACTTATCTTCGATTTGATGAATAATCTCTTCTTCATAAAAATCTTTTAATATTTCAAAATCTTCAATTTTTACAATTGCTAAAAATGGATATTTGACAGTTTTAACTTCTGCTTTTAATTGAATCTTCTGATTAACAAAAGCTGTAATATCATGTCTTAATCCCAAGTATTCAATAATATTGCCTTTTTTATCTAAAATTGGTTTTATTACTGTATCTACAAAATATGGTTTCTTATTTTTTGACATATTTTTTATCGTTCCTTGAAAAACCTCTTTTTTTTGTATAGTTTTCCACATTTTTCTAAAAATATCTTTTGATGCTTCTGGATGTCTTATAATATTGTGAGATTTCCCAATTAATTCTTCTTTGCTATAACCAGATATTTCACAAAACTTGCTATTAACTTCTGTAATTAAACCTTTTTTATTTGTTTTTGATACAATTGTATGCTTATCAATTGCATTTTTATATTGATTTAAATAATTTAAGTTTTCATCTAACTCATTTTGAACTGTATTTACTAAATTTATTAAAGCTGTTAAAGAAGAATACTTTTTACTTTTAATAGGACAAGAGCTAAACTTTCTTAAAATATCATTTTCAGATAAAGTAATAGCTGTTGTGGTAATATTCATATGTGTAAGTTTTTTACCAATTTGAAAAAACTCTCCTTGTGTGAAAATTCCAATACTTGAAGCTACTTGTGAAATTGCATTTAACTCAACATCTAATTTATTTGATAAAAAGTGATCTCTTTTTTTGCATGAATAAAAGTATATAGCTTCAACAGGTTTAGATGCTAATTGATTTTGTAATTGAACAGAATCATCATATACTTCATCTAAATTTCCAATAGCAAATCTTACTTTATCTCCTTCATTTAAATTTCCAGCATAAGTAAAACTATTATCATCTTCAACTTTTATGATACTTCTTGCTATATCAACACCTAAAACAGTTTTTACTAATGGAAAAGAGATTAGAGATTCATTTAAATTTAAGCTTAGTTTATCACCAAAATATTTTTTATAAAGCTTTAAAACAGGCATATTATCTATTTCATAAACTCTATTTTTATTTGATTTTGTAATAGTCATCTCTTTGCCAACTTTTGACCAGTTAAAAGTAAAGGTATTTGAAACAAGTAAATCTTTTGAATCAATAGATACTAAAACAATTCCATTTTTATATACCTTTTCATCTTCTATTATAAAAGCTTGTTCATATTCAAAAGTAGTAGCTGAATTTCCACCAACAAGTATTGAGTTTTTTAAATCATAACTAATTGCTTCTAAAAAACTTTCTAAATTATTTTTTGCATCACTATTGAATAAAATCAATACTTTAGAATCATCTTTAATAAACTCTTGTGATAGTTTAATTGAATTTGTGATATTTAGGTTTTCAATATATTTTGTTTTTATAAAACTTTTTTGAAAAATAGAAAAACTAATAACAATATTTTTATTTACTCTTTTATTATTTACACATACATTTTTAGAGCTAGAAGACCCCACTATTTTGGAGCTTGGCAATTGTTCTTTTAAAGTTTTAAGAATAGCTTTGATTTTATCTTTTTCATAAACTGCAGAAAAAATTTGTATTAAAATATCTGATTGTTCTTGAGGAATAATTTCTTTATTAATATAGAGTTTTAGTTCATTTAAATCTTTATAAATATAGTTTTTTAATTGCAAATTTGACCTTTTTTGTATTTGTGCTAAAAGTAAATATTATATCTTTTTTAAATTATTTTTTCAAACTAATTTTATATTTTTATTAAAATATGCAAATATAAACTGCTTAAATAAAAGCTAAATGCATAAATAGATATAATCATCAAATTTTAATAAAAAAGGAACTATTTTGAGCCAAATAATAGAAATTTTTAAAGATATAACAAATATTCCTAGATGTAGTGGTACACATGAACCTTTTATAGATTATATGCAAAAGTTTGCCAAAAAATATGATTACTTGTGCTTAGTTGATAGAACAAATAATATTTTATGCAAAAAAAACACCTCAAAAGCAAAACTAAGTTTTCAAAGTCATTATGACATTGTATGTCTAAGCGAAAATTGTGTTCCAGAGATTATTCAAGAAGGTGATATTTTAAAAGCAAAAGATTCAACACTTGGAAGTGATAATGGCATTGGCTGTTCTTATATGCTTTATCTTATGAGTCAAAATTATGATTGTGAATTTTTGTTTACAAGTGACGAAGAGATTGGACTTATTGGTGCTAATAATTTAGATTTTGCTCTTCAATCAAAATATATGTTAAATCTTGATAGTGAAGAAGAAGGAAAAGTTTGCATTGGATGTGCTGGCGGAGTTGATATATTTGCAGAAAATTTCAATAAAGAGATTATTGAAAACAAAGATAAATTAGAACTATATGAAATATCAATTACAAACTTACAAGGTGGACATAGTGGAGTTGATATTGATAAAAATATTCCAAATGCTATAAAACTACTTGCAAAAACAATAAAAGAGTGTAATGGAAAACTTCTTGATATTTACGCAGGTGAAAGAATAAATTCAATTCCTGCTAATGCAAAAGCTATAATTGCTACAAATCAAAAACCTATTGCTTCACATGTAAATATGCAAATTGATAAAATTGATACTGTTTCAGAACACTTAAATATTTTTGATGAAAAAATAGTTGATTTTTTATATACATTTGCAAATGGAGTTAGAGGATATGATAAAAATCTAGGTGTAGTCCTTAATTCAATAAATCTTGCAAAAATAGAGACTTCAATTGATAGTATAAAAATTGAGTTAAGTGCAAGGTCTATGCAAAATGATGAGTTACAAAGAATAAAAGATGAAACTGTTGTTTTATTACAAAACCATAATTTCGAAGTAAAAACTGATGGAAAATATCCTGCTTGGAAACCAGATATAAATGAGTTTACAAATATAGTTTTAGAAATCTATAAAAAGTATAATGAAAATGCTAGTTTGGAGGCTATACATGCTGGTTTAGAGTGCGCAATTTTCAAAGATAAGTTTCCAAATATAAAAATTGCATCAATTGGGCCAACTATAAAATTTCCTCACTCAAAAAAAGAACAAGTTAGTATAGAATCTATTGAAAATGTATTTAAAGTAGTAAAACAAATAGCAAATAAATATGTATAAAGAGTTTTCTTTATACATATGGATTAACTAACTTAAATATTTTTTGTCCATATTCATGAAGCTTTTGTTCATCCATTCTTACTGTAAGTCCAGAAACTCCAACAGTTCCTACAAACTCACCTTTTTTATTAAAATAAGGAACAGCAACAGAGCATAAACCAAATTCATGTTCTTCATTTCCTATTGCATACCCTCTTTCTTTTATTAATTCTATCTCTTTTTTTAATTTTGTTATACTAGTAATTGTATTTGAAGTAAATTTTTTAAGCTCAATTGTTTCTAAATTGATATCTTCTTTAAAAGCTAATATTGCTTTTCCAAAGCCATTTGTATGAATTGGAGCATGAAGACCAACTGAATTTCTAGTTTTTAAAACTCTTTTTGACTTATCAACTTGATTTAAATACAAAACAGAATTATTATCAAAAATTCCAATATAAGAGCACTCTTCAGTTAAATAAAAAATCTCATCAAGCAATCCACTTGTTTTTTCTACTATTTTTTCCCTATCATCTTTATGGATTATCTTCTTTAATATATCACTTAAAATAATCTCTTTTGTACTACTTTTATACTCTATGAAATCTTCATTCATTAATGTTGTAATCAATCTTGACATTGTACTTTTATCAATTTGTAACTTTTGGCATAATATATTAGCTGTCAAAGGTTTAGTACTTGCCATTATTTGTTTTAAGACCATTAAACCTTTAGATAGTGATTTATTTTGTTTTTGCACCCTACTCTTCTTTTATTATTTATTATTTATTATATTACCAAGCTTTTATTTAAAGTGAATTTATATACCAGTTTATTAACCATTAAATTGATTTTATGTTACAAAAGCGTAAATTTTAGAAAAAAAATATTTTTTTTTGAAGTTTTTATTTTAGTATATGAGAAGAAAAAAAAATATTTTCTCACTATGTGAAACTCATTTTAAAAATTTGCTTCAATTGCCTATTTGATGGTATCTAGAGAATTTATAAAAATTTTCTTAAAATATTGTTTATATGTAAAAATTATGTTATAGTTTATTTTACATATGGATTAATTACATTCATGTTACAGAAACCCTGTAATTTTATAAATTTTTATTAAGTGAAATCCACTTAATAAAATTTTTGAAATAAGTTAAAAATAATAAATTACACAAAAAGGTAAAAGTTATGACATCATCACACATAGATTTATCAAAATTAACAGCAAATGATGACTTAACGCCAGTTCTTGGTGGTTACTGGCCTGGTATTCAAATATACTATCCTCCTATTAAGTTCAATCCATTGGACGGTACATATGAAAGTATGGAACAAGCAAAATTAAGACTACAAAAACATGCATATAAGACAAAAGCACATACTGTTCTTTTTGACTTAGAAGATGGTTGTAGACAAAAAGCAATGAGTAGAGAACTTTTAATTCAAGAGTTGCCAAAGTTTCCAGAAAGAAATTTTCAAATTGCAGTAAGAATTAATCCTTTTAGAACTGATGAGTATGAAGAGGATTTAAAGATGTTAAAACAAATACATAAATATATTGATGTAATTGTTTTAGCAAAAGCTGGAGAAGTTTATGGAGATGCAGAGATTAGAGATTTATCTTCTTGGTTAGTTTCAATTAATGCAAACCTTACAATTCAACCAATTATTGAGCACCCTAAATCACTTCAAATTGCATCTGATTTAATGGACTATTCAACTGTAAAACATGTTGTATTTGGTATTCATGACTTTTCTAAAGCGATGGCTTATAAAATAACTCCTGAGGGATGGATTGATGAGTTAAAAACTTTTTTCAATATTCTTACAATGGAAGCTAGAATTAAAGGTGCTGGTGTTATTGGTGGGGTTGAAGTATTACTTACACCTAACTCTTTACCAGATTCATGTTTAGAAAAAAAAGATATTAGAAGATGGTTGGATTTACATGGTGATGATGCTTCAAGACATGTATATGCACATGCAAGGAAAGAATGCGCGATGGGTCTTACAGGAAAACAAGTAATTACACCAAATCATATAAATGTATGTAAAGTTGCATTTACTCCAAGTCCTAAAGAGATTGAGCATGATGTATCAGTATTAAAAGCAGCCATTGAAGCAGATGCACTTTTAAGTGGTGCTATTAGATATAACGGAGAGATGTTAGATCCTCCAATGTTTGGAAAAGCATTACAAAATATATTAAGAGCTTATGCACTTAGAAGTTTAAGTCCTGAGCATCAAGAGTTTGCATTGACTGTATTAAATAAAATGCCAATTCATACATTTAGAGAAAACTGGCCATACGGTCAAATATAGTAAGGAGTAAATACTATGAGTTCAACTATTAAAATTGAAGTACCTGAATTTTTAAATATTGGTGTAGCTTGTACTTCTGCTCACGTAGGAACAGAAAACGAAAATAATACAGCAATGATAATTGAGGATGATAAATTAGGAACTGATGAGATTTCATACAAAGATTTAGCTGAAAAATCTGATCAAGTTTGTAATTTTCTTACTGGAATTGGACTTGAAGCAAGAGATAGAGTTTTGGTATGTTTAAAAAACTCTTTAGCTTATCCTATTTCATTTTTTGGTGCAATAAAAGCAGGTATCATAGCAGTTCCAACTTCAACACTACTAAGTGGTTCAGAAGTTAAATATCTTGCTGAAGATTCACAAGCAAGTGCTATTGTAATGTCAGCTTCTATGTATGAAAACTTAGTTCCATATTTGGAAAATATAGACAATCTAAAAACTATTATTGTTGCAGGAACAAATAGCGTTGATGATTACAAAAAGCCAAAAGGTATTAATGTATATGCATTAAATGAGATTTTAAATAATACTGATAAAACACCAAACCACTACAATTCAAAAGCTGGTGAACCTGCATACTTAGTATATACATCAGGAACTACAGGTTATCCAAAAGGAGTTTTACACTCTCATAGATCATTAGTTGGAAGAACTCCTGCTACTGAATATTGGTTTAACTTTAAAAAGAATGATAGAATCATGCATTCTGGAAAGTTTAACTGGACTTATGTTTTAGGTTCAGCATTGATGGATCCACTATTTAATGGTCATACAGTTATTGCTTATGAGGGAGCAAATGATGCTTCAACATGGATTGACTTAATAAAAAAACATGAGTGTACTATATTTATTGGAGTTCCAACTATATATAGACAAATCATTCAAAAAACAAAATTTACAATAGATGATTGTCCAAGTTTAAGATATTGTATGAGTGCTGGAGAACACCTTTCAACAGAGATGATTGAAGCATGGAGAGATAGATTTAAGCAAGATATTTATGAAGCTATTGGAATGAGTGAGTGCTCTTATTATATTTCACACTCTATTAATAATCCAATAAGACCTGGAAGTGCAGGATTTGTTCAGCCTGGGCATATTGTTAAACTACTTAATCCTGAAACATTAAAAGAAGTTGATGTTGAAGAAGAAGGTATGATTTGCATAGGTGAAGATGATCCTGGATTGTTTATAGAGTATTGGCAATTAGAAGATGAAACTGCAAAAGCAAGACATGATGGATACTTCTTTACAGGGGATTATGCAAAAAGAGATAAAGATGGTTATATCTGGTTTATTGGTAGAAAAGATGATATTATCAATACATTTGGATTTAGAGTATCTCCTCATGAAATAGAAAGAGTTGTAAAAACACATCCACTTGTAGCAGATTGTGTTGCATTTGGATTAGAAATTGCAAAAGATAAAACACTTGTAGCAATTGCAGTAATTGGACACAAAGATTTATCAAAAGAACAAGAAGAAGAAGTTTTAGCATTTTCTCAAGCTAATTTAGCAAAATACAAAGCTCCTAAGAAAATTTTTAGTATGAAAGATTATCCAAGAACTAAAAATGGAAAAGTTTTAAGAAAACAGCTTGTTAAAAATCTTCATGATTTAGAAGATGCAAAAACAAAAGGCGAAGAGATTGTTGAATATAAAGCAAGAAGATCTATGCTTTTTATCCCAGCATATAATAAACACAATGTAGAAAAAGCAAAATCTGTTTTAGCTGATACTGTAATTTTTGATTTTGAAGCAATTTTACAAGAACAAAGAGAAGTTGGAAGAGATGTTTTAAGAACTGTATATAAAGAAAGTGGTTCAAAATTTGGAGATTCTGAAAGAGTATTTAGAGTAAATAATCTTGGAACAGAAGATTTAAAAAGAGATTTAGAATTAGCAAAAGAGCTAGAAATAGATGGACTACTATTTTCTAAAATACAAACAAAAGAGGATGTATTAGAAGCAGTTAAACTAATTGATGAAGTTAATACAAATTTAACACTGATGATTATGATTGAAACACCACTTTCAGTTTTAAATATTCAAGAGATTTGTAGTGCAAGTTCTAGAGTTGAAGTTGTAGTTGTAGGCTCAAATAAATTAGCTAATAGACTTCAAATTGATATTAAAAAAGGTTCTAAAGCTATGTTTAATTACTTATCGCAAATTGCACTTGCTGCAAAAGCATATAATAAAACAGTAATTGACGGACCATATTATGATGTACATGATGAGTTTGCTTGTGAAGATTCAACAAAAGATGCATATAACTTAGGATTTGATGGAAAATCATTGATTCATCCAGTTCAAATTGAATATATCAATGATATTTTTACACCAAAACAAACAGAAATTAAAGCATATGAAGAGATGATTACTAAGTATGAAGAAGCTGCAAAAGATGGTAGAGAAGTAATTGTATATAATAACAAACTTGTTGATAGTTCAAAAATCAAATGGGCTAAGAAAATGATTTCGTTATATGAAACATACAAATCTTTAGGTCAAAATCTATTTGGTAAATAAGGAGTCTATTTTGTCTAAAATTAACTTAGGAAACTTTTTTGAAGATTTTAAAATCGGACAAAAAATAATTCACCCACTTCCAAGAACAATAACAGATGGTGATGTATCTTTTTACATCGCCTTAACTGGAAGTAGATTTGCACTGCACTCATCTGATGTGTTAGCACAAAAAATGGGTTATAAGAAAAAACCTCTTGATGATTTATTGATGTTTCATTTAACATTTGGAAAATCTGTTCAAGATATCTCTTTAAATGCAATTGCAAATTTAGGTTATGCAGAAGTTTCTTTTCCTAATCCTGTATTTGTAGGAGATACAGTTAGTCTTGAAACAGAAATTATTGGTTTAAAAGAGAATTCAAATGGTAAAAGTGGTGTTGTTTATGTTCACTCAATTGGTTATAACCAAGATAAACAAGAGGTTCTAAACCTTAAAAGATGGGTTATGGTTCATAAGAAAAATAAAGATGAGATGAGTAATATTAAAGATATTCCAACATTTGAAAAAACTTTAGCTGTTGAAAAGTCTATTAATATTCCAAAACAAAAAGAGATTGATACCTTAGCAACTGGTGGGAAATTCTTCTTTGAAGATTATGAAGTTGGTGAAAGATTAAACCATCCAGAGGGAATTACTATTGATAATAGTGATCATACACTTGCAACAAAACTTTATCAAAATAATGCAAAGGTTCACTTTGATGATTTTATGATGAAAAGTACTCCAATGGGTCAAAGATTGATGTATGGAGGACATGTAATATCAATTGCAAGAGCTATCTCTTTTAATGGATTACAAAATGCACAATGGATTTACTCTATTAATAGTGGAGCTCATGCAAATCCAACATATGCTAAAGATACAATTTATGCATATACGGAAATTTTAGAAAAAATCAATCATGAAAGAGATGATATAGGATTATTAAGATTAAGAACAGTTGCTGTTAAAAATCAAAAATCTGAAGAGATAAGTAATCCAAAAGATGAAGATGGTAAGTACTTAAAAAATGTAGTACTTGATTTAGATTACACTGTAATCATTCCAAAAAATAAAACAAAAAAATAAGTTATAAGATAAGAGTAAATCCTTGCTCTTTTTAGGTTTTCTCCAAGTGAGTTTAACAACAAGTTACTAGACAAAAGATCCCTTTTAAAATTAAGGGATGAAAATTATTAAAAAGGAAACTATTATGACACATCCAAATAAAGCACTATTTGAATCAGGAAAATCTTTACCAATAATCCCTTCTTGTGAACACTTTGCAGGAAGTGAAAAATTAATATTAAAAGCATTTGAAATGCAAAAAAAATTAGGTCCAGTTTTTGATATCACTTGTGATTGTGAAGATGGAGCAGAAACAGGAAAAGAAGTAGAACATGCAAATATGATTGTAAGAGTTGTTAACTCAGATGCAAATCCATATGCTATGGCAGGTACAAGAATTCATGATTTCTCTCACCCAGATTGGAGACAAGATGTTGATATATTAGTTCCAGGTGCTGGTGAAAAATTAGCTTATATTACTCTTCCAAAATCAACTTCTTATGAAGATGTAAAAACTCAAGTTGAGTATATTCAAGCAAAATGTAAAGAAGCAGGAATAACAAGAGAGATTCCAATTCATATCTTAATTGAGACACATGGAGCTTTAAATGATGTAGAAAAAATTGCAACTTTACCTTGGTTACAAGTCTTAGATTTTGGCCTAATGGATTTTGTTTCTGGATATCAAGGTGCAATTCCTGCAATTAACATGAGAAGTCCTGGTCAATTTAATCATAGACTAATTGCAGCTGCAAAAACAAGAGTTTGTCAAGCAGCAATTCAAAATCATGTAATACCTTGTCATAATGTAACACTTGATTTAAAAAATCCATATCAAACTTATAAAGATGCTGAAATTGCAAGAAATGATTTTGGATTTATGAGAATGTGGTCAATTTATCCAACACAAATTCAAGCAATTGTAGATGCGATGAAACCAGACTTTACTGAACTTCAAGCAGCTCAAAATATCTTACTTGCAGCACAAGATGCTGAGTGGGGACCAATTCAATATGATGGTGAGCTACATGATAGAGCAACATATAGATATTTTTGGGAACTTGTGCAAAGAGCACACTTTTCTGGACAAAAACTTCAAGAAGAAGTGACAAAAAGATTTTTTTCATAAAGAAATTTGTATAATATTGTCACTTTTTAAGTGAAAGGAAAAGAATGAGCGTTATAAAAGAGCAAGATATAATAGACAGTATCGCAGGAGCCTGTCAATATATCTCGTATTATCATCCAGAAGATTTTGTAAAAGGAATGGTAGAAGCAT
>NZ_JBSRRO010000042.1:0-23305 GCF_055140965.1 Malaciobacter sp. | reverse complement strand
ATTGTAACTCTGTATATGTAGCAAAATATATAATTTAGATACCGTGAAATAGAATATATAAAGATGTAGGGGTAATTATATAATTACTGGGGGATAACTATATATTTTACTAAGGGGTAACTATATAATTACTAGGGAGTAATTGTAAAATATATTAAGGGGTAATTGTGTACTTACTAGGGTAATTTTAAAATTTAAAATATAAATTCATTAAAAAAAGTATCACCCGAAGTATCACCTAGTGAACTTTTTTATTCATTAAAAGTTCTACAAAGCCCATAAAACAGTTGGCGACCCCAGCAAGATTTGAACTTGCGTCATCAGGAGGAAATCCTGAGGTCCTTGGCCACTAGACGACAGGGTCATAAAGATTGAAATTATATTTTAGATTTAATTTTACTTTGCTTAAATATTTTTAAAATTTAAATTATTTTTAAAATCTTTTACTAGTTTTATCTAATTTTCCTAAGTTTAGTCTTTTTTAGTAAATAAATAGATGAAGATGTAGTTTCACTAAAGCCTTCTTTTGTTTCAACTACTATATCTGCACTATTAATAGCGAACTCTTTATCAAAATTTTTTGTAGTGATATTTGCTGAAGTTGAGTATATATTTTTAAACTTTTTTACAAAATCATAAAACTTATCATCTTTTGGTATAACTCTAAATGAGTGTGTATTTGGATAAATAAATGTAGTTTTTTTTGCTTTTCTTATTAGTTTTTTATGTTTTTTTGGAATTCTTGTAAATTGTTTTAACGTAGTGAAACTATCTACTACTTGAAGTATTTTTTGTGTTGTGGGTCGTTTTTTTAAAGTTGAAAGCTTCTCATCATCTGTTGATGAGAAGCCAACTGTTGTATCTGTTTGTACTAAATATACTAGTTTTGAATTCATTAGTCGTTTAAGAAGTCTTGTATAGACTTAACTGAAACTCCATCTTTTTGTTTTAGTGATTTCATTGCTTCTACACAAGCTAGTGCAGCTGCTGCTGTTGTAACATAAGGAGTGTTTGTTTTTAGAACTGTTCTTCTTATATTTTTTCCATCTTCTTTTGATGACTCTTTTCCATCACTTGTATTTAATGCAAGTGCTATTTCTCCATTTGTAATAGAGTCAGTTATATTAGGTCTTCCCTCACTGATTTTTAAAACTTTTTCACACTCAATTCCAGCGTCACTAATTACTTTGTGTGTTCCGCCTGTTGCTACAATTGTAAAGCCTTCATTTACAAGTCCTTGTGCAATTCTTGGAGCATACTCTTTATCTAAATCACATAATGAAATAAACACTTTTCCACTTGTTGGTAAGTCATTTTTTGCTGCACTTTGTGCTTTTGCATAAGATTCACCAAAGTTATCTGAGATACCCATTACTTCACCTGTTGATTTCATCTCAGGAGTTAAAAGCATATCAGAACCACTAAGTTTTGTAAAAGGAAAAACTGCTTCTTTTACTGCAATATGGTCTTTTAATATTGGTTTTAATACACCATTGTCTTCATAAACTATATTTTTATCATATACATCAAGAGCTTGTCTTAGGTTTTCTCCCCACATAACTCTAGTTGCAACTTTTGCCAATGGCATACCTGTTGCTTTACTTACAAAAGGAACAGTTCTAGATGCTCTTGGATTTACTTCAATTAGATATATTTGTCCTTTATGAATTGCATATTGAACATTCATAAGACCAACAACTCCAAGTTCTAAAGCCATTTTTTTAGTTTTATCTTCAAGTTCTTTGATAAGTTCATCATCAATTGATACAGGTGGCAATGAACAAGCAGAATCCCCAGAGTGAACACCTGCTTCTTCGATATGTTGCATAACTCCACCAATATATACTTCTTTCCCATCACAAATACAATCTACATCTAACTCAATCGCTCTATCTAAAAACTTATCAATTAATACAGGTGCATCATTTGATACTGAAACTGCTTCATCCATATATTGTTTTAACTCATCAGTTGAATAAACAATTTTCATTCCTCTTCCACCAAGTACAAATGATGGTCTAACAAGTACTGGATAACCTATTTTTTCTGCTATTTCAATTGCTTGTTCAACTTCAACTGCTGTTCCATTTTCTGGTTGTAATAGTTCTGCTTTTTCTACAAATGTAGAAAACTTTTTTCTATCTTCTGCTAAGTCAATAACTTCAGCAGTTGTACCTATGATATTTGCTCCTGCGTTTGTTAATGCATTTGCTAATTTTAAAGGTGTTTGTCCACCAAAGTGTACTATTACACCATCTGGTTTTTCATTTTCTATTACACTTCTTACATGTTCAAAATCTATTGGCTCAAAATATAAAACATCTGATGTATCATAATCTGTTGATACTGTTTCAGGGTTACAATTGTACATAATTGTTTTGATTCCCATCTCTTTTAATGCAAATGAAGCATGCACACAACAATAATCAAACTCTATACCTTGCCCTATTCTATTAGGACCTCCACCAATAATTAGAACTTTCTTTTCATCACTTATTGGTTTTTCAATTTTTGGTAGGCTATGTACATTTGTTGAAGAGTAAAGGTAAGGTGTAAGTGCTTTAAACTCAGCTGCACAAGTATCAACTTCACTATATTCAAAATGAATATTCATAGCTCTTCTTGCTTCATAAACCTCTTCTTCTGATTTTTCTAAAAGATTAGCAATCATAGCATCTGAAAATCCATTTGCTTTTACATTTCTCATTGCTAACTCATCTGTTAAGATTGATTCATTTATTGATTTTTCAATATTTACAATTTGTCTGAATTTACCTAAAAACCATGGGTCAATTGCACAAAGTTCAAAAATCTCTTCATTTGAAAGACCATGTCTCATACCATCCATTAGGTATCTTAATCTCTCAGAGTTTGGTCTTCTTATTTCTGCTTTGATTTTTTCTAAGTCATCACAAATTGGATCAAAACCTACTAATCCAGTCTCCATAGAGCAAAGTGCTTTTTGAATTGACTCATTAAATGTTCTACCAATAGCCATAACTTCACCAACTGATTTCATTCCTGTTGATAGTGTAGAGTCTGCTTTAGGGAATTTTTCAAAAGTAAATCGTGGAATTTTTGTAACTATATAATCTATTACTGGCTCAAAAGATGCTGTTGTTCCTGTAATGTCATTTTGAATTTCATCAAGTGTAAAACCAACTGCAAGTAAAGTTGCAACTTTAGCAATAGGATAACCAGTAGCTTTTGAAGCAAGTGCTGAACTTCTTGAAACTCTTGGATTCATTTCAATTACAATCATTCTTCCAGTTTCTGGATTGATGGCAAATTGTACATTTGAACCACCTGTATCAACTCCAATTTCTCTAAGAATTGCAAAAGATGCATTTCTCATATCTTGATACTCTTTGTCTGTTAAAGTAAGTGCTGGTGCAATTGTAGTAGAATCACCCGTATGAACTCCCATAGGGTCTAAGTTCTCAATAGAACATACGATAATGCAGTTATCTTTTCTATCTCTAATAACTTCCATCTCATACTCTTTCCACCCAAGCATTGATTCCATAATCTCAATTTCATTGATTGGACTTGCTTCAATTCCTGCTGCTGCAAGAGATTTAAACTCTTCCATATTATAAGCAACACCAGAACCTCCACCAGCAAGTGTAAACGAAGCTCTACTAATTACAGGAAACCCTATCTCTTTTGCAATCTCAATAGCTTCTTCAAGATTATATGCGTTTTTACTTTTTGGTAAATCCATTCCAATTTTAATCATTGCTTCATTAAAAAGATGTCTATCTTCACCTTTTTTAATAGCTTCTGGATTTGCACCTAAAAATTTTATTCCTTCTAGCATACCTTTATCATACATAGAAGTAGCAACATTTAGAGCTGTTTGCCCACCCATCGTTGGTAAAATTGCATCAATATTCTCTTGCTTGATAATCTTTGCAACAACCTCTTCTGTAATAGGTTCAATATATGTTCTGTCTGCAAACTCAGGATCAGTCATAATTGTAGCTGGGTTTGAGTTAATAAGTACAACTCTATAACCTAACTCTTTTAATGTTTTTGTAGCTTGTGTTCCTGAGTAGTCAAACTCGCAAGCTTGACCAATAATAATTGGACCTGAACCGATAAGTAAAATAGTCTTGATATCTTCTCTTTTTGGCATAATAAATAGTTCCCCATTAATGTAGTTAAAATTTGGGAAGTATATCTAAATAGTGCTTATAAACTGGTTATGTAAGATTTTTATATATAAAGTTAACTTAGGGTTTAACCTAAATTAACTTTTTGGAAGGTTGAATTTTTTAGTGTTTAAAACACCCTCTTCATCAAAAGATAAATAGTATAAAATATCTTTTTTAACAGGAAGTCCTGTTAGGTATCTAATAGCTAAATTTGCTTGAAGTGAAGCAATATGCATTACAATAGGACAAGCAATACCATTTGGCTTTCTGTCATTTATTTGAAATACTGCTTCATAAGATGCTTCTTTGAAAAAACAAACTTGACCATGAAACTCTTCAACTGTTCCATAAATCCATGGTTGTTTATGATTTATACAATACTCATTTATAGCAGCTCTTGTTGGTAAGTTATCAGTTGCATCAATGATTAAATCAAACTCTAATTCTCTTTTTGCAAACTCATCAAAACCCTCAACATAAGCAGTTGCTTTTGTATAAGGACATCTTGATTCTAAAAGTTCTTTTAAAACTTCTGCTTTATACTTTCCATCATCACCTACTTTAAACCCAATTTGTCTATGTATATTATGAACACCAACCTCATCAAAATCAACAAGCGCAAACTCACCAATACCAGAAGCACCAAGTGCAATACCTAAAGAACATCCAAGTCCACCACTACCAATAATAGCTACTTTTTTATCTTGTAAACTATCTTGTGTTTGTTCACCCCAAAGTTTTATTTGTCTGTTAAAAAACTCATGAATCTCACTCATGTTATAATCCTTATTAAATAAGTCAAGTTTATTTTTATTATTTGTTTATAATAATAACACATTAAAATTAAATTTTTATGATATAAATCAATAAAAAACTTGACTATTATACTCTGGTTTTGGTTGAGCAACATTTGTTGAATCAAAGATTTCAGGATTATAACCACTATTATTTATCATATCATTTAGAAATCTTTTATCTCCATGTTCAGCTAAGTTATGAATATGATTAAAAATTTTATTTTTTTTACTAACAAATACATCTTTATAGCTTTGAGGAAGATTTTCAAGCATTATTGTTCTTATTGTATCTTCTACTAATTCTTGTTTTTGTCTATCTTTATACCAATTCTCTATAAATAACTCTCTTTTTTTGTCACTTAAAGTTTTTAATAAACTTTTAGCAGCTTTTTTTACTTTATAAATCTCATCTTTTGTAAGCTTTTCTTTTCTAAGTAAATCAAATATTTCAAGTTCTTCTTCGCTGTTAAAGCCTTCTTTTATGTATCTTTTTTCTTCTTCATTTAGCTTTTCAATTTGTTGAATAAGAGTTTCATAGGCTTCTTCTACCTCTATACTTCCGTTATTATATTCATCAATGATTTTTTCAAAATCTTCTAAGAAGATTCCTCTTGTTTTATTTCTAGCTGTCATTTGCTTTAACTTTATTTCCATAAACTCTTTTAAATCTGTAAACTCTATACTTTTATGGGCTTTTTTAGGGAACTCTTTTTTTAACTTTTCAAAATCTATCTCACCTAGATTTATCTGCCTATAATCAGTTATCGTAATTTTTGTATCACCTTCTAAATCCTTATTTCCTAAAACACTTCTATCTAAGAGTTCATCTATCTCACGTCTAGCTTTACTTATCTCTTCATCTCTATCTAGTTTTCTATTTACTATCTCTTTTAGATATGTAAATAAATCTCTTTCTTGTTTTAAATCAGGATAATTATATATTTCAGGTTTTGCCGAATCATAAAGTGAAATAATAGTATTTACAAAAAGATTAAACTCTTTTCTTCTATCATCACTTTTAAGGATAATATCTGCATAGTCTCTGAAAAGCTCTATTTCTTTAAAACTTTTTTCACCTATCTCATGTATTTTATCTACATCTATATCAAACTCTTTTAGATAAATTTTACATTTTTTTATAGACTCTTCTAACAATTTTATTAGCATATCAAACTCTTTTACAGGAAGATTTTCTTCATTTTCATTGCCAGTACTACCTTGTGCATAATCACCAAGTGCTTTTTTCAGATTTCTAAATACTCCAAAATAGTCAATTATCATTCCATTTTTCTTTGCTTCATAAACCCTATTAGCTCTTGCTATTGTTTGCATTAATGTATGGTTTTTCATAGGTTTATCTAAATATAGTGTTGAAACACTAGGTGCATCAAAGCCTGTCATCCACATAGCAGTTACAAAAACTATTCTGTAAGGATTATTTGCATCTTTAAAATAGTCCTCTATATCTCTTCCATCTTCATCTGGATAATTTATAAGTTTTCTATGAGCAGTTATATCAAGACCTTGTGTAGCAAATTTCTCTTTTTCTTGTTTTTCTGTTCCTTCAAGAGATACAACAACTGCCATTTTTGTTTCATTTATAAAATCAAGTTTTCTTTGAATAACTTTTTTTTCTTCATCTTTGACTTTGTTTTTTGCTCTTGTAAGCTCTTTTATTTCTTCTTTAAGTGCTAGTTGTACTTTGTCATACATCCTAACTGCTGTAAATTTATCAATAGAGATAACCATAGCTTTCATTGGTTTTCTTTTTCCTTCATCATCTCTTACATCAAGTCTATCAGGAAAGTGTTTTACTATATGTTTTGCTATTTCATCAAGTCTATCATCTCTTTTTACTGCTTGAAAAAGAGTTGTATATTCACTATTTAAATTATTTAATTGCTCTTCATTTAAATCATATTGATTTAAAATCTCCATTGCTTCATCACTTAAGTCTTCATTTTCTAAAACTACACTTGGAACACTTTTTCTATAGTATAAAGGAACTGTTGCACCATCTTCTATACTTTGAGCAAAATTATACTCAGATACATATTCACCAAACCATTGTTGGGTCAAGCCATTTTGTAAAATAGGTGTTCCTGTAAAGGCTATAAATTTTGCATTTGGCAATGCTATTTTCATATTTTCACCTAAAGACTTATATTGACTTCTATGGGCTTCATCAACTATAACTATCCAATCATCTCTATTGGATTTCTCCTTATAAACTTTTCCTTTATCTAGTCCAAAATTAAAGATAGTAGAAAAGTAAAAGCTTTTATTTTGGCTTAGTGCCTCTTCTAATTGAGCCCTACTTCCATCTTTTCCACTTTTTCCTTTGGCTCTGTATTCATTGTTTTTCATGTTTTGATCAGTTGAGAGATTTATAGTTTGTGTATCAACAAAATTTTTAAAGATTTGTTCGTCTAAGTCATTTCTATCAGTAATAATCAAAAAAGACCAATTCCCTACTACTTTTCTATTTATTTTCTTAGAGAAAAAAATCATAGAGTAGGATTTTCCACTACCTTGTGTATGCCAAAATACACCAAGTTTTGTATCTTGAGTATTTTTTAAATTTTCTATTGCTCTATTTACACCTAAAAACTGATGGTTTTTTGCAATAATCTTAGCTCTTTTTCTATGATATAAAACAAAGTTTTCAAAATAATCAATTAGATTTGTTTTATTACACAAACCCTCACAAAGAACTTGTAAAGAGAGTCTTGGTTTTTCGTGGATACTTTTATTTTCAAGCTCTAAAAGGGTATTTTGGTTTTTATCTTCTACATTATCTTTTAGTTTAGTCCATGAAAAGAAGTGTTCCCAAGGGGCATTGAAACTTCCAAGTCTTGTATTAATTCCATTTGAGATACCAACAAAAAGATTGTAGTAAAAAAGTTGTGGTATGTCTTCTCTATAATCTTGAAGGTTTTTGTCATAGCCGGTTTTTACTTTTATATCAGGTCGTTTAAGCTCTATCATAACTAAAGGTAAACCATTTACATATAAAAGTATATCTGGTCTTCTTTTTCCTGTGGAGCTTAATTTTTCAATAGTTAATTGTGATACTACTAAAAACTCATTATAAACAGAATCTTTATCAAAACCTATGAACTTGACCTGCACAGATTCATCTTTGCCTTCATCGTTTTTGTAAGTTGTATAATACCCTTCTTTTAAAAGCTCATAAACTTCACTATTTGCTTCTATTTCACTTTGACTTACTCTTGATTTAGTTACTTGTTCAATAGCATCATATAAACACTCTTTTGGGATATTTGGGTTTAGTTTTTTTAAAGCATTAGAAAGTCTATCTTTAAATACTACTTCTTTCAAAGAACTTCTTCCTACAAGTTCATCCTTCCAAGCATTGATATGCTCGTCATATTTTAGATTTTCTAAAAAAAACTTTATATCTGCATCTTCGATATGACTTTCGTTTATATATGCCATTTTAAACCCTTTATTTAAGTTTATTTAACTTTTATAATTTAGAGTTATCCGGTAGTTCCAGATAACTTAATCAATCACCTTCACCAGACAACTCCTCTACCAACTCTTCTTTTGTAGGTAAATATAGTTTATATTTGCTTGCAAAGATTTGATTATTTTCTTTTGGAAGGGTGTATTCTACTACTTTTTCATTTTTATCATTACAAAGTAAAATACCTACTGTTTTATTATCATTATCATCTTTAATCTCTCTATCAAAATAGTTTACATACATCTGTAACTGTCCTAAGTCTTGATGTTTTAGTTTTCTAGCTTTTAGCTCTATTATGACATAACATTTTAATGGGATATTATAAAATACTAAATCAGCAAAATAACTATCTTCACTAAGGGTTAAGCGATACTGCCTTCCCACAAAAGCAAAACCACGACCAAGCTCTAACAAAAACTTTTCAAGATGCTCTATTAGTTTGTTTTCTAAAACTTTTTCTTCACCTGTTTTTATCTCTTCTAAACCTAAAAAATCTAAAATATATGGGTCTTTTACTATCTCTTTTGGTTTTATTTGGGATATTTGTGAGTTTTGTTTTTTTTCTTCTAATCTTAAGATGGTATTGTTTTGTACTGCTTTTTGAAGCTCTCTTACAGAGAGTTTTTGCTCTATTGCATAGCTTTCATAAAACTTCATCTCTTTATCATCAAGTCTCATAAGATATGTATAGTGAGTAAAAGATAATCTAAATCTTAATTCTCCAGTCACTGACTGGCTTTTTTGACAATCCAAAACTCCAGACAGTGACTGGAGTTTTTTGTAAAACTTCTGACAATCCCACAAAGTAGATGTAGAAAACCCTTTTCCATATTTTAAAGTAAGTTTTTTTGAAAGGTTTTCAACCACTTTTTTCCCATAAGTTGCTTTTAGTTTACCATTTTGCTCAATCTCAACTATAAGTTTTCCCAAGGCATAATAACTATTGGTAGTTTCATTATAAACAGACTCTATGACTCTTTTTCTACCACTGTCTATTATAGATATAGCATCTTCATACAGTTTATCTTCACTTTGTATAATATCATTTGCCATGGCTTTTCCTTTAGTTTATATCTAGCTTTTCAATATCTAGTTTTCCACTTAGTAGTCTTGGTAGTAGCAAATTTCTTGTCTCTTTTAAGGTTTGGTTTTTTATTATAAAATAATCAATTTGTTCATAGATAAACTTAATTATATTAGAAAATTCTTCTATTACTTTTTTTGAAGGAATAACCATTTTATGTTTATACAAATCTTGATTAGAAAGATTAAGAACAGTTGTACTATCAGCATGTGCTAAACAATAATTTTTAAAGATAAAACTATTAAAATAGGCATATAAATAATATTTTAGGAAATCATCAAAAACTAATTTTGAAACTCTTTGATTTAAAACATATTTTATATTATTATTAGGTACAATACCTACATTTCCTATTATTGAACCATCTCTCGTAACATCTGATAATACAATTAACATATCACCAGGAGATAAATAATATTGTTCTTTAACTTTTACATTATCATTTAAATACTTTACATTTGAATCAAATTTTAATCCACCAGTTATCTTAAAATTACCCATTCTAATGACTAACCTTTGACTGCTTTTTTCTTCAAAATTCTCACTTTTAAAAGCATACCCACTTTGCAATTTTATTATCTCTGAAAACCTTTTTTCTTCCCACCCTTGAGGTATTCCATCTTCTATTTCTGTGTTTTGATAGTTTGGAAATCGAAGTCTTACGAACCACTCTCTGTAAAGCTCTTCTGCGGTCTGCTCTAAAAGTTTTATTCGCTTATTATTATTTTCTATTAAATCATCATAATTTGAAAGCAGTTTTCCTATTTTTACTTGAATATTATAATCAGGAACAAACAAAGGCATAGAAGTTAACTTTTCTACACTCATATTATCTTGAGTTGTACCTTGTGAAATTATTTGTAATTTCCTTTTAATATAATCTAAATAATATTTTACAAATTTTACATCACTTTTATTTTCATAAGGTATAAATCCTATTATACTATCTGGGAAACAAGCTTCTATATCTAAAATTGCAGTTTCTGCAATATTAGCAGCAATTGTAATAAGTAATGTTCCTTTTTTCCAAAGTTTACTTTGAGCTAAACCTTTTTTATTATATGTTTCACTAAAAGTATTTAAATAAAAGTTTGCAGATTTCACTTCACCTGTTTGGATAAATGGATATTCTCCACCAAAAAGCGACTCATCATTTCTAGGTCTATGTTTAGATTTTCCTCTATTTACAGAACCTAAATCTGTTAAGATACATTTATTTAACTTCATTAAATATCTTTTTAATATTTTGAGAAATAGCTGTTTCTAATTCAGTAGCATCTTTATTTAACACATTCAATTCATCATTTAGATTTAATATTTTTTGTTTAAAGTCTTCTTTTGTAATATTTTCTTCTTCTAAAACTACTCCCACATATCTTCCAGCATTTAGTGAGTAGTCATGTTCATCTATATAGTCAACCCTACTTGCTACTTTACAAAGTCCTACTACATCTTGGTATTTTGCTTCTGGGAAGTTTGTTTGAAGCCATGAGATATTTTCATCCCAGTAGTTTATCTCTTTGATTTTTTCCTCACACACTTCTAGCTTAGAGTCTAACTCCTTTACTTGTTTTGTTAGCTTTAGTTTCTTCAATCTTGGTTTTAGTTTCTCTTGCAAGCTTTGGTTTTGCTCTTTTATAGCTTTTATAAGTTCATTTATTTCTTCAAGATTTGTAGTATAGTTTAGCTCTAAGTTTTTCTCCTCAATTTTATTTACTAATTCATCATAAAAGCTTTTATACTCATTTAAAATTGGCTCTAACTCTTTTATACTTGTTTTTAGATTTGTAGTGTAGTTTTGGATATTTTTCTTATATTTTTCATCACTTCCATGGTATAAGTTTACTATGGTGCTTAGATTTTGTATATGTTCACTAGTCCACTCTCTATGTGCTCTATCTATTTGTTTGAAAATATTTCTAGCATCTATAAAAAGGATTTTATCCTCTCTTGGTGTTTTAATCTTACTTTTATCAAAGAACCAAAGAGTTGCAGGTAAAGTTACAGTATAAAACATATTTGATGGAATTGTAACCATACAATCAACAATACCACTATCAACTATCTTTTTTCTTATTTCATATTCACTATTTCTTGCATCACTTGCAGAGTTTGGCATAACAAACCCTGCTTTTCCAGTCTCATTTAGTGAAGTAGCAAAAAGAGATATCCACAGATAGTTTGCATCTGTTATCTTGTCATCTTTTTTACCCTTGTTTTTAGGTAATCCATAGAAGTTAAATCTATTATCATCTTTTACTGTAGCTTCTTTTACCCCTTTTATATTAAAAGGAGGATTTGCCATCACATAGTTGAATTTGTTTTTAGACTCAAAGGGGTTCTCTTCATAAGAGTTTGCTTTTTTTATTTCACCTCTTAGATTATTTACTAGTAAGTTCATCTTTGCTAATTTTACAGTTGATGTTTCATTTTCTTGACCACATACATAAATATCTTCTCTTTTATGTTTTGTTTTATCTAAGAAATTGGCAGATTGGACAAACATACCACCTGAACCACAAGCAGGGTCAAATATCTTTCCACTATATGGCTCTATTACTTCAACTATAAATCTTACCACTGAAGTTGGAGTAAAGAACTCTCCACCTTTTTGACCTTCACTTAATGCAAACTTACCTAGAAAATACTCATAAATCTTTCCAAAAACATCTCCACTAGCATCTTTTGGGATATCTGAAAAAGTTTTTAAAAGTTCAGGAAGGATAGTTTTATCCTCTTTTTCTATAGCATAGTAGTTATCTTTTGGAAGTATATCTTGAAACTTTTCATCTTGCCACGACTCGACATCTTCCATAGCCTCTTTTATAGCTTTGGCAATACTGTTTGAATCGGAAAGATTTAATAGATAATCATATCTTGATTTTTCACCTAGATAAAAGCCACAAATTCTTAATGCAATTTTTTCTACAGGCAAAGGATCTATTGTATTTTTTGATTCTTCAAACTCTTTTATAATCTGTTTTTCATAAAGTGAATATTTATTATCAGCAAATCTTAAAAAAATAATTCCAAGTACGGGTACAGCATAATCGGCTGATTTAATACCACCTGTTGCTCTTAAGCGATTAGCACTTGACCATAAATTTTCTTCTAATTTTTTTAACTCTTGAGTTGTCATATATTTATAAAACCTATTGTATTATTTTAAAGTAGATATTTTACAAAAAGTTTGTAGTGTACTGGATAAAATAAAACAGTTTTATATGATATTCATAAAACACCCTCTTCTTGAAAACTATAAAATCCATCTTTTGTAAATATCACGTGATCAAGTAGTTCTATTCCTAGTATTTTTCCTGATTCTTTTAATCTTTTGGTTACATTTATATCTTCACTGCTTTGTTTTAGTATTCCGCTTGGGTGATTGTGAGCTACTATGATACTTGCACATCTTTTTTCTATTGCATATGAAAAGACTTCTCTTGGATGAACCAAGCTTTGGTTTAGTGTGCCTATTGTTATAACTTTTGTTTCTATTAGATGATTTGCTCCATCAAGATATAGTGTAAAAAAATGTTCTTGTTGTTTGTTTTTGTATGGTTTTAGTTCTTCAAATACATCATTTGAGTTTGATATTTTTATATTTTGATTTTTTATTAAGTATCTTTTACTTAAGCTTATTGCACTTACTATTTGACATGCTTTTGCTGTTCCTAAGCCATGTGTTTGAAGTAAGGTTTCTAAGCTTATATTTTCAAAGTCTGATTTAAATAGTTTGATTATCTCTTTTGATAAAGTTATGACATCTTTACCTTTTACTCCACTTCCTAAAAGTATAGCCATAAGTTCATAATCTTTTAGTGCATCAGCACCTAGTTTTTTGAGTTTTTCCCTTGGTTTATCGATATTTTCTAAGTTTTTTATTGTAGTTTTCATAAACTTCTCCAAAATTTACTTGGAAAAGTTTAGCTAAGTTTTTATTAAATAATAATTTTAGTTATTATCTTTCTCTTTTGTAGTAAATATTAATTTTGCTTCATCAAGCAGTTTTTGAGCTTCTTCTAGCTCTTTTACTCCTGATTTATAAACTTCAATAGAGTTTTGCAGTGTTATATCTTGGCTATTTAATTTTTCTAAAAGTTCTTTTGCTTTTAAGATCTTTTCTTCAAATGCTAACTTTTCTTCTTGTTTTTCTTCATTCATATTTTATCCTCTAATATATCTTTTACATAATCTTCAAATTTATCAACTTCTACTAAAAAAGAATCATGTCCTGATTGACTCTCTATCATCTTATATGTTACTTGATCTTTTTTACCAATTTTACACATAATATCATATATCTCTTCCATCTCTTCTGGAAAAAATAGCATATCATCTGAAAATGATATAAGATGTAATTTTCCTTTGATTTTAGAAAAAGAGTCTTCTATTTTATCTTTGTTTCTTCCCACATCAAATATATTCATTGTTTTACAAATATACAAATACGATAAAGGGTCAAATATTTTTGGAAAGCTATAAGAGTTATATTCTAAATATCTTTCAACTTCAAAGCGTCCAAAAAGTTCATACAAACCATCTGTATGTGCATAATTTCTTGCAAATTTTTTATTAAATACATTTGGACTAAGATATGCTATAAGTCCCGCCATTCTTCCTATTGCTAATCCTGGAAGTCCATTTGCTATCAAATCTTTTTTATCATAATGACCGTTGTTAAATGCAGGGTCATGTCTTACAGCTTCCATTGCTATTTTATTTATTGCAATTGCCCAAGGTCTTGTATATGCAGTTGTTGCCAAGGGTATGATTGTTTTTGAAAACTCAGGATGTTCAATCGCATAGCATAGTGCTTGCATTCCACCCATTGAACCTCCAATTACTGCTTTTGCATGATAAATCCCCAATGAATCAAAAAGGTTTCTTTGTGCTTTTACAATATCTGAGATTGCAAGTACTGGAAACTTAAATCTATAAGGCTCTTTACTTGGATAGTTTGGACTCATAGGGCTTGTTGAACCAAAACATGAACCAATATTATTTGTACAAATTACAAAATATTTTCTTGTATCAACAGCCTTTCCATCACCAATAAACTTATCCCACCAACCAGGCTTAGCTTCATCTGCATATCTTCCTGCTGCGTGATGACTCCCTGCTAATGCATGGCATATTACTATTACATTTGATTTATCTTCGTTTAGCTCTCCATATGTTTCATAAGCAATATCATATGATTGTAAAATCCTACCACTTTCAAGATACAAAGGGCTGGTAAATTTTGCTATTTTTGTCTCTATTCTCAAAATATATCCCATATTTTTTTGTATATTTAATTATTATTTTATTATAAACTTGGAAATTGTACCAAATTCTATCATAAAAGAGACTTTTATTTTATGCTTGTAACTCTTCAAAAGAGATTTTCATTAAGTCTTGCCATTGTGTATTTGGAGTCCAAAAATCAAACATTGACAAATCGATTTGTTCAAAAGGTGTTTTTAAAAAGTATTTATGAAAAACATACATAAATGATGTAACACGATAGTTTTTTGAACAATGTATCCAGACTTTTTCATTTACAAAACCATTTAGTATATTTAGAAAAATCTTCAAGTTTTCTAGTTCTGGATTTTGGAAATCAACTGGTATATGAATATAAGTAAGACCTAAATCACTTACAATCTTATCTTCATTTTCTAAAGCTAAAGATGAGTCGCACAATGCAAGATTAATAACTACTTTAAAATCATTATTTGCAATCATTTTAAGCTCATCTTCTGTTGGCTGACCTGATGTAGAGATATTTTCATTTATCATAATGTAATTTAAAATAGTATCCATGTTGCTTCCTTTTGTTAGATGATTCATTATATCTAAAGAAGTTGACAAAAATCAATTTTTATTTTAGCTATTATAATTGTAATTTTAGCAAAAGTTATGTTTTGGGTTTAATGTTTACTAGTTTTATCATTTTTATTTAGTTATACTTTCAAAAAAGACAAAGGAATAAACTTGACAACAAAAATCAAAGAGTTAAAAGATTTATTAGAAGATGACGCACTTTTAGAGTTAGATGAAACTATTATTGAAGTATCAAAAAACATCAAAAATGATGAAGACAAAGAAGAACTTCAATACTTAAAAGATTTAAAAAAATATTTCGAAGAGACATTAAGAGCAATTGCAAAAGATGAGTTAACACAAGAACAAGCTGTTGAAATTCTTGCTGTTTTAGAAGAGATGCAACTACATGAAGAGGACATCTAATTTATGGGTTTTGATATTACAAAAATTGCAAACTTTATACTATATATGTTAGAAAAAGATGCACAATTTATAAATCAAAAGAAAGTTTCAACACTTCTATTTTTGGTTGATTATGAGAACTTACAAAAAAATGGCGAAAAAATATTTGCAGATGATTATATCAAAGAAAAAAGAGCACCAACTCCTAAAATCATGCAAGAAATCTTTACAATTATTGAAAACAATGAAGATTTAGATGAAGAAGATGAAATGCTATTTTTAATTAGAGAACTTCTTGAGTATATAGATATTGAAACAATTAGTAAAAAGACTCATACAGAATTAAGATTTATCAAAGTTGAAGAAGAGTTTGACAGTTCACTTTTTGAAAAAGAAGAGCTAGATACTATTAGAAAAATAGTTAAAAAATATAAAGATACAAGCCCAAGAAATATAGCAAATGATACATTTCAAATTGAACTTGTAAGAACAACACCACAAGGTGAAGCTATTATTTAAAAAGAGTGTTTTTCACTCTTTTTGTTACCACTTTTGATTTGGTGATTTATAGTTTTCGATAGCTTTTAACATCTGTTTTTTATCATCTGTTTTAATTAGCATATTTACATACTCTTCTTTTAAAAACCCTTCTTTTACCATGTTATTTATCATATCAAATAAACTATCATAAAATCCATTTATATTAAAAAATACACAAGGCTTTGAATGAAATCCAAGTTGAGCCCAAGTCCAAACTTCAAAAATCTCTTCTAAAGTTCCAGCTCCACCTGCAAAAGCAATAAAGGCATCTGCATTTGCTGCCATTTCTGCTTTTCTTTCATGCATATCTTTTACTACTTTTAGTTTTGTAATACCTGTGTGTGCAAGCTCTTTTTCTTGTAGTTTTTCAGGTATAACACCATAAACTTTGCCACCATTTTGCATAACACTATTTGCAACTGCACCCATAAGTCCTACTTTTCCACCACCATAAACTAACTCTATGTCATTTTTTGCAAAAAACTCTCCAAGTGCTTTTATCTCTTCTATATATATTTCATTATTTCCAGCACTTGAGCCACAAAAAACAGCTATTCTCATGATAATTTTCCTTTATTTTATAAATAGGCATAAATTATAGTCAAATTAACTTAACTATAAATCAACTTCTAATATTTGTATTTTTTCTTAGTAAAAAGAGTATTATTTTTCTCAAAAACTTGAAAATAGGATATATAAAAAACATTAGTTTTGAACTTCTAAAAATAAATAATCTATTTTTTGCAATATTATCAAGATAAGCTAAAGCATCACTTCCTTGAATCAAAACTAAATCATCAATCAAAATAATAAAGCCCCTATTGATATCAAAACCTTTTTTATAAAAATCATTCATCAACTCTTTATTATCTCTTGCATTATAAATAGTTAGTTTATGATTTTCTTTTAGTTTTAAAAAAGTAGCATACTTTGAACAAAAAGGACAATCTTTATCATAGTAAAGTTTTATATCTTTCATTTTAGTATTTATTAATAAGGCTTATTACTAAAGATAATCCAATACTTATTAATATCATTGATGTTAAAGGAAACATTACTTTTGTGCTTTCAGTTTCTATATGTATATCTCCTGGAAGTTTTCCAAACCAACTAAAAACATTTGGAATAAAACGCAAAATCAAACCTACCAAAACAAGAGCTAAACCCGCTAAAATAAACCAACGTTCCATATAAAACTCCTTTACTTCAAGTCTTATTTTATTTTCTTTTGTTGACTGATTTTTTCATTTGTTTGTTTTACATTGTCATAATTATTTTTCATCATAACAAACATATAACCAATAGCAACAATAACCATACCAATAACTAAAATATTCTTCATAAGCTCTCCACAATATTTTGAATATGATAACAATTAAATATTTAATCTTTGTTAATAAATATATTTATAATTTTAATACAATAATACAAGACTTGAAACTTAAGATAGGAAATAGCTGTAAAATATAGATTTTACAGCCATAAAGAGATTAGTCAACTAAAATTAACTAGATTATATACTCATAAATATATTATTTTTTTGGTGGTGGCAATAAACGATTAAAATCGTATGGAACTATATTTCTCTCTATCTCTTCTGAAAAATCATATAGTTTTATTACAACTCCAAACAGTATAAACCAAGCAAATATTTTGTTTATAATAGGTATTGAACAAACTAATCCAAGTAATACACCAGCTGCACCAGCAAGTATCATATAGCTATCAATCTTTTTTTCTTTTGCCAACTTATAGTAATACTTAATTTTATTGATATATTTATTATTTTTTAACATAATTATTCCAATTCTTATTTATATACTAAATCTTACTATTATAAAAGTTAGACCATTATAAAATCCAAAAGAACAATAAAGATTATTTTTTTTAAATCAAAAAACTATTCAACTGTTTTTATATCTACAAGTTCAACAAAAGAGTCTTTTTTTAGTAGCTTATTATTTGTAGCATGATCTTCAGCAAGAGCAATAATATCTGCAAAATCATCTTTTAAAGCACTAAAAGAGTAATGCTTCTTTATAGTTTCAACTTTAATTTTATCGCTTAAATCTGAATCAGTTTTAATATCAATATTTCGATATCCTTTTGCAAACTCACTTTTTATAGCTTTTACTATTTTTTCATTTTTCAAGAGTTCTTCTAAACTAATAGTTAAATTTAAATCGTTTTTATTTACTATTTTGTATGTTACTTCTATATTACCTTGCACTTTCATATCCTTCTTTCTAATTGTAGTAACCTCTGTTTTATTTACAAAAGTATACAACAATTAAAACTAAAGTATCAAAAATATTACATATTGTAATTTGATTTGCTATAGAGTTTACTCTTCAAATAAATAAAAAGTATTTACACCTAATTGCTTGTCATAATCTTTACTTTTTTTATCTTGGAATTTAGAGATAATAGAACGAGCTTGTATAGATGAGTTTGCAGTTGAGATAATCTCTTTAGTATCATCTGCTAAGATTAGTTTTTTGTCTTTGCTTTTAGCAAACTGTTTTGCTCTTTGTTCATCTTTAAAAGTTATTTTATAAATATCTATTGATCTTTTTAAATCAATTCTAGCTTTTTTATTTTCATCATCAAATCTTAATATTCTATTTCCATTTGAAGATACTTTCATAGTCTTTGCTGTTTGAATATCTTTTGTTGTTTCAAGAATAACATATTCTCTTCCATTTATTAGAATTTCGTCATTTTCTAATAGTTTTATTTCTTTAATAACTGTTTTTTTACCTTTTGGCATATATATCCTTATATTTTAGGCATTATAGCGAGTTTTTAAATTTATTAAAAGCTTTATAAATTTTATTTAAAAATTCACTTATATTACTATAGGGATATACTATCTTGCTTTTTTTCTAGATTTTTTTGCCATTTTAGCTTTTTTCTTTGCTTTTTCTTTGTTTTGACTTGAAGCTTTTCTTGCATTTACAACTTGCTCTTTTACTGATGTATCTTTAGAAAATGCTTTTGGAGTAGAGTTACTACTTAGTTTAACTAAATCAACTTTTGAACTTTTTACACTGTTATTGTTTTGACTTTTTGCCATTTTTTAGCCTTGAATTTTTGAGTTTCGTATTGTAGTGAAAAATTAATAAAAAAATAGAAAACCTCTTATTTGTTTTTTAGTTTGTAACTTAAGGTGGCAACTGACCCCCTATTCTCTAATTTTAGTTTAATTTATCTTGTCTTCCAAGTGTCCAAGTTGAATTGTGTTGAGTAAATCCAATTTTTGGATAATATTCTGTTGCATCAGGTGCTGAGAGCAATATAATTTTACATTTATCATTTAATTGTTCTTGAACTTTTGAAATGAGTTTTTTACCAATACCGTTTTTTTGATATTGTTCATCTACTGCCAAGTCTGATAGGTAACAACAATAATTAAAATCAGTAATTCCTCTTGCAACACCAATTATTTTGTCATCTATTGTAGCCGTTACGATTATATCTGCATTTTCAATCATACCTTTGATTGTTTTCAAATCATCAATAGGTCTTCTTTCGCCTAGAGTTGAGTTTTTTAAAACCTCTATAAATTCTGATGATGTAATATTTTGATTTAGTTTATATTCGATATTCAAGTTATGTTCCTTTTCTTATATAACGGTTGAATTCACCGACAGTTCTACCTGTTCGGTGCTAGGTTTTGTTATGTATTTTATTAGATTTTGAAAAGTTTCTTTTGTTGAGAAAGCGATATAACTTCCAAAGGTTTTATGTTCATGTCGGTAGGTAGTTTGTCACGAAGTACAGGTAAAACATATTGACAATTTATTTCATTTACAATATCTGTAAATAAATTAGTAATTTGATTAGAATGTACATTCTCAATTTGGTCTTGCAATATGAAATGTAGGCAAGGTATATTTAATGTATCTGCAAATTTTATATATGCTAAGTCAAAAGAAGCCATTTGACTTTTTTTGCTACCTGTTCCTAAGTTTCCTTCAAGACTATCAATCATGAATTTATAGACTCCATCAGGATTATCAGCACTTAACACTGAATGAACACCATCCAATCTACTTGAAATATCTGAAAATATTTCATTGAATTCCGCTATTCTTTTTTGTATTAAATCATCTTTTGAATATATTTTATCGTTTATATTATCTAGCTTCTTATTTATATCATCTAAATTTTTAATCGATGCTTCCCATAGTCTTTTTTGTTCTTCAAAATGCCCTTTTTTCTCATAAAATGAATTTAACTTATGTATAACGTCCTGAAGATCTTCAACTGCACCAGATTTATTTAATGTTTCTGACAATCTTCTTTCTGTAATTAAAAAATTATTTAAAGTTCTTTTTTCAGCTTGAATTTGACTTTCTAAGAGAGGTAATTCCTCAGTAATAAATTGTATTTTTTGTTGAATCATCTCATTATGAAATACTAAAGTATCTTCAAATGTCTTTTGTATTTCAGGTATGAAAGCTTTAGCTTTTTCATACATTCTTTTTATTTGAGTTGTATCTATGTTAGCGATATCTTTTTCTAAATCTACTTTACTTTCAAGAATAAGTTCTTTTCTTAATTCTAGTCTTGACAATTCACTAGATAATTTATTGATTTTAAATTTAGTAGTCGTAAGTTCATTTAAATCTTCATCATATTTTTCATTTAAATTAAAAAGATCCTTCTTTTTTGTTAGTTCTGCAATTTCTTTATTTATTACTATTAATGATTGTTTTATTTTCGGTAAATTATTTTCTTTTCTAAGTCTTGTTTGAAGTTTAGTCTCAAGATTTTTATCACGCACTAATTTGTCTTTTGATAAATCTATATCAACTCCAAACCAAAATAAATGTAGAGTTTCATATGCCACTGCTGTTGTATAAGGCGATAATACTTTAATAGTATTTATCAATTTATTTTTTTCATCTCTTATATTTTTTGACTTTAATTGCTTAAATGTTGGTTGTTCAGATGTTGTTTCAAAAATAAGTTCTTTTAATTTTTTTGAAAATTCATCATTTGTAGTCTTCTCCCCATTAATGGTTTGTATTTTTTTACTATTTGCTAAAAAATTTCTTTGAATCACAATTTGTTTAGACATATCATCGTCAATGTCTTCTATTAATGTTAAAGTAATAAGTATATTATTTTCTTTTAAAAAAGCTTCAACAGTCTGATTTGTTGTTTTGAATTCAGGATCAATATAAATATTTTCACCTGATCCATCAAGACAAAAATCAATCAATCTTAATACTGTAGTTTTCCCAACACTATTGCCAGAACTTATTTTCTTATCTGAACTTGTTTCATCAATTATTAAATTAATACCTTTATGAAAATTAATTTCTCTTATCAAGCTATTTTCATTATGTATTGTGAGTGTTTTTAAAAACATTTAACTATATTTCCTTTTCTAGGTTTATCAATTGCACCAATAAGGTATAGCCAGTCTAATGTAAGTGCAAACAAATTAATGGAAATATTTTCAGACTTATTTAATTCAGAATATACTTTAAAAAAATCAATATCCTTGTCATTAATACTGGCTAAGACTTTAATTGTTTTTGCACCTAAATAATAAAAATCTCTTTCTGGATTTATATCTTTACTAACTATCATCTATTTAGGTTCCTCTAGTATTTTACACCGCATAAATGCATCTACCATTATCAGTCTTATTCCTAAAACTATATCTTCTTCCCAAAAACTAGATTCTGACACCTTCGCATTTAATGTCTCATACACATCATCTATTATATTATCAGCATTACTCTTTATTATTTCCATAGGATTTGTAGAATCTAATACATAATTACCTTTGATTTCTGTATATATTAATTCTATTGAAGCTAATAGTTTTTCTTTTTTTATAGAACCTTGTTGTTCTAATTCATCGTACAATGAATTTATTTTAGAAGAGTAAATTTTATATTCATTTATTAAAGCAACATTTCTTTTTATAGAATTATAGTCAATTTTGTCTTTTGGATTAAAAGGGTTAATCTGTTTATTTTTATCTATATTTACAATATCAATTTCAGAAATTGCATTAATTGTATTTATCAACATCGAAGGATTTTTATTCATATTTCTGGTAAGAATACTACTTTCATGACTTCTCTTCATATCTTTTAAAACTTCTACAGTATAAATATCTTCATTATTTGTCTCATCATGATGTTGTACGCATAATAGAATTAGATTTTCATAGTCAGCTCTTTCTTTATCTGTCATAGTCTCTCTGTATCTTTCACCATCTTTCTTAGCAGCTTCAATATGGCAAATATTTGAATCTTTAGCATTTTCTTGATTAACAAGAGTATGTGTACAACCTGGAAAAGCACACTGATTACCAGAAAGGGCAAATAGTTTTTTTAATGTTTGTTGTGAATAGTCTCTAGCTTTGCTTCTCAAATTTGTCCCTCATATTATATTTTCAAAAGATATACTTATTTTAATATATTCATTTATAGCTTTATTTTTTATCATAACTTTCAGCATATTGCATTCCATACATAACTATTTATTAATAATACATTATATATTAATTATCCATAAAATTACTTAATAGGATTACATTTTTAATGTTATGATATTAACTTAAATAAAGTCCTATAAATATAGCGATATCAATAAAATAATAAATAATATATTACAATATGTAATATTTTTTATACTTGGTATAATTATTTTTGTTAGATTATTACCAATATGTTTAATATCTTATCAAAATGTTCTGATATTGGTTAAAAATTGTAATAGTTTAACAAAATGCTAAGTATATCAGGAGTTAAAAATGGGAAAGAAATTACTAGATATATGAGAGATAAATTCTAAATATTCACTTTTTTATTGAAAAAAGTAAAATAAAAACAACCCACAGGTTTCGAAGCCGAAGGTTCCCTCGCTTATTATTTATTATTTCTGTTTTGTCTTGTGCTTGCACTCTCTTTGAGAAAACTTACATAAAAATATGCTCCCAGCATATTTATTATGCTCAAACAGTTACAAAACTTCTCCGAAACAATAAATAAACACT